>JALTMC010000462.1:11151-15701 GCA_027005175.1 Myxococcales bacterium | reverse complement strand
ATCTGGTTTTTTGCAGAGACTATCAGCGCCACAGACTTGGCCTGTGGGACACTCGCAACTTGCGCGACATTGTTTGGCACAAGCATTCTTTACACAGACTTGGCCCGCCGCACACTGTGTGTTGGAGCTACAGCCTTTGAGGCAGGTGTTGTTGTCGAGGTTGCAGTAACTGCCTTTGCCACAGTGAGCATCTTGATTGCAGCCCGATTTACACACGTTGCTTCGACGATCACAGTACTTGCCTGTGCCACAAGCCGCATCCGAGGCGCATCCGGCTTTGCATGTTTTGGTTGCAAAGTCGCAATATTTGCCAGCACCACAGGTTGCACTTGAGGTACAACCTAATTTTTCGCATTTGTTGTTTTTGCAGACATTGTTTGCACCACAATCGACATCACGACGACAGCCAGCGGTACATTTGTATTTTGTGCAGATCTTTCCAGCACCACAGTCAGCGTCGCGACTGCATTCTAGTTTGGTACATTTGCTGTTGACACATGTGGAGCCACGGGGGCAGTCGTTGGTGGTGCGACAGCCAGGGATGCAGAGAGCGCCACGACAGATCTCACCAAGTTTACACTCTTTGTCTTGCTGACAGGAGGGCTTTTGCTCCACACATTTATTGCTCAGGCAGGACTTGCCATTGCTGCAATCAGAGTCGCGTCGACAACCCGTCGAACACGAGCCACTTCTTCCACAGATCTGACCTGTCGTACAATCTGCATCGGAGCGACAAGAGTCTTTTTTACAGCCACCGCGAATACAGAGTTCGTCTTTGCTGCAGTCATTGTCAGACTTGCAGCCTTTGACGCAGCTACTAGAGCGACAGACACTTCCGTACTTACAGTCTTTGTCACTCGTACAGCCAGCTTTGCACTGGCCTGCGCTACACACCTGGCCACGACGGCAGTCTGTGTTGGCTTTGCAATTGGTTCCATTGTTGGTGTTGGTGTTGCCGTTATTTCCACTCGGGGTGCACATCCTGTTGGTGCAAAGACACTTTGGAGTTAGGTCGGCACAGTCGGGATTGGTACGGCAGCTTCGACGACATACTTGGGTGGGATCACACACTTCACCACGAGGACAGTCAAAGTCACGACGACATTCGGCTGGCATATCTTGGGTCGGCCTCCTGCATTGTGACTTATAGCAAACATAGCCTTCAGGGCATTCCCAACCACGACGGCAAGTGTTTCTTGGGTTTTTGTTTTTGTGGTTGTCTACGTGGGGTCTTCCTTTGTCCCAGCAAAGTGGATCTCCCGGATATCGATCACACATGTCCGAATGGGGTGTGAAGCAGAAACATCCACTTAGGGTTGTGCTGAAGAGAAATGTTAGAGCAAACAGGCCTTGGATAACTGTGCGATGTCTCATCTGTTTATGTTCCTCATTTTATAGGTTGCCCCTCTCAAAACGCGATCAGTTGTGATAACAACTGTTGATATGCGCAGATAGTTCTGGTGCGAGCTTTTGTGTGAAGTACGCTCCATACGATAACGTTCTCCTTTTACACGACTTTCACCCCTAGCAATGTTCATACCATTTATCTTTTGTGTGATCTTGTTGCAACCATTGGAAATTTTAATGTGTGACCTACCTCACAAAAGGATGAACGGTTAGCCAGCTGGATGAACCTTCATCCAATCTAATAAGTTCAAGGTGGAAAGTCAAAGGTCGAAAAGACATGATGCCAGTGCTTGCTCTTCGGCTGAGTGTGTCTTTTGTTGTGAATGACCTGGAGTCTCTTCTTTTGCAAGATGATATGAGTGATTTTTAATATAATACGAGTGTTTACGCTTCGGTTGGGAGTGTGTGGTGGTTTGATTCTTGGTCTACTGTGCGTGGTAGATGGATCTGTGTTCGTTTTGTGCGCCGCGTCCTCCGATGTGGTGGTTTGATTCTTGGTCTACTGTGCGTGGTAGGGGATACTGAAGAAACCTTGGGAGTTTGTGACAGCGCGGCCAAGTAGTCTCGCGGTTTGTTTGGTGTTGGAGTAGGAGTACATCTCGATTGTGGTGTTGGCAATGGGGAATCGTGAGTTGTCGAGGATTTGTCCAACCAGGTGTTTTGCTTTGGGTAACAGTCCATCAAGTTGGACATAGGGTTTTGCATCACTGTTGTTTATTTCCACATTGGTACGGATCAATCGAGCCAGTCCACTTTCATTGGTTGGGACATAGATGAAGTCGTAGAATCCTGGGTCAAGGGTGAGTTCGTATGAGCCATCATTTTGGCTGATCTCTGTTCGAAATGAGGGAGTTTGTGCTATGGAGAGGCGTTTTTGGGCTTGAGGTAAGGGCCTTCGCCACAGGGCCTGGATCTGAGCGTGAGGCAGCTTTTTAAGGCAGTTACCATCTTTGGATTCTTGGCATACTTTTCCAACAATACGACGCTTGGGTGAGAGTTCCAGGTCGATCTCTCGATTGGCATGAAAGTACGATTGACTGGGAACAATATACGCGCGAGAGCGGTCGCTATCTGCGGGCGGAATCACTTCAAAGTGATACTTTCCTGGCGGGAACTCTGCGTTGTAGTAGCCGCTGCTATCACTTCGGACGTTGACGATGTAGCTTCCTTTCAGGATCTTTTCTTTGTATGTGCCTGTGTCGATTTCGCCGATGATACGGATCTGTGTATTGGGTGAGGGGTATCCTCCATCCTGAAGTCGTGCACGCACCTTTCCATAGACTCGGATGTTCTTGCTTGTGAGTCCGACGGCCATATCACCCAAGTCAATGATCTTCCTACCATCCTTGTCTTTGGTTACAGGGGGCGGACGGTAGGGGATGTCCAGTTGCGGGTGAAAGGGTAGGGTATTTTTTTGTTGGATGCGAAGGAAGTCGGGTTTTGTGTCTTTGGCCAACCAGATGTCGAAGGTCCCTTGTTTGTTGCTGGTTGTGAACACTCTGGAGATCGGGAGCCCTTCTCCGGATATGAGTTGTACTTTGAGTCCACCCATCACAGCACCTGGGGAGCTGGACGAGAGCAGACGACCTGTCACGTGGAGGTAGTCTTTCTCGGCAGGGAGTTCGATGTCCTGGGTCTTTTTGCCCGCTACTACGATTTGTTGGTGACCTTGTACGATAAACTGTACGCGGTGAGGGGGACGGTTGTTGTTGCGAGGCCAGACCTCGACCTGATACGTGCCATAACTCAAACGATGCTGGTATCGACCTGTTGAGGTTTGTCGAGGATCGGTTGTGATCTCCCAGGAGAGTGGGTGTCCTGGTATCGACTCCTGGTCGATAAAGCGGATCTTGGCGGGCACTGGGGTGCTCTTACCCTCCTTGTCTCGCGAATAAATTTCTCCTTGAATGTTGAAAGCCACACGAGCCTGGATGGTTTTTTGATGGATCTTTGCAGGTATGATTCCAACAAACTGTTGTTTGCTAATGGAGGCCTTTCGATCTTTGAAAGTATAACTGCTGGGTGGAATGAGCTGGAGACTGACAGGCTTCTTGTCATCGTTGTTGTCGGCCTTGCACGAGTGAAGGAAGCAGGTTAACCCTTGGAGACAGTCAGAGTCTTTTGTACAGGCCCCCATTCCAGGCTCTTTTTTTACGTTGTTGGGAGGGGGAACGATGAGGGCACAGCGGCTCAACAGAAAAACACAACCCAAGAGCGCGAGCCAGGGAAACCGGTTTCGTAACCGTCTTACGAAGGAGTTTGCAAGGCGAAGGCCGTTGGGCCTTCGACAGGATTTACGAATAGAATGAAATATCGACATAAGAGCACCACATAAAAAATGTCACAACATACATACAAAATACGGAGGAAGCGGGGTTGGGCTCGCTCTTGCGATGAACAGTTGGGCTCGCTCTTGCGATGAACAACGTGGATCATCTGTGTTCGGTTCAAGCCGATGAGTTGCCTCTTTTACTACGTACGGCAAAATCCGTTCTCGTTTGAGCATAATCATTTTGAAGGAGAGTGTCCAGCTTATCTATCTCCTTATTCTGTTTTGATATTCCAGACCCAGCGATGC
Source organism: Myxococcales bacterium (assembly GCA_027005175.1). Classification (GTDB taxonomy): domain Bacteria; phylum Myxococcota_C; class UBA6777; order UBA6777; family UBA6777; genus M3003. Next base: position 11,716 of record JALTMC010000462.1, on the reverse strand, counting down.
CAACCGCTGCCCTCTGGCCATCTGCGAACGCCATTGGAGCTTATCAGAGATGTGAGATCGGCTTCTCGATCCACAACAAATAATTCGAGTGAAACCACCTCACCTTGTCGAAGTGTGAGATCATTGTGAGAGATCCGGCATACAAATTCGACCTTTCGTGTGATGTTATCGATGTCACTTCCAGTGAGGGGGGGGGTTCGATCCTGACATCGAAAGGAGCCTCCAGGGAACTGCTGGTAGCCCAAAAACCAGTATGCATAGAGGGTGTCTTGGCGGTTGAGATCCTGGACTCGGGTGACCTTAAATACCTTTGTTCCGTTAGGATTCTGAGTTTGAGAGATAATGACTTCCAACTCTGGTGGGTCAATGCCTGTATCCAAGATATGAGGTGGGTAATTTTGTTCTAGCTCTGGTGTGGGGGGCACAAACTGGATACAGCTAACCAACAGGAAGGTTGTACAATACAAATAGGAAAATCGCATAATGATCCATGCCTTACTGTTCAATCCAGGTTCCCCTTCTTTTTTTCCTGCTCTTTCTCAAGGTGGCGGAAAATCGTGCGTGG
>JALTMC010000462.1:0-11141 GCA_027005175.1 Myxococcales bacterium | reverse complement strand
GTTTCGTGCAAGGACTTCACGAATGTAGTCGGCCTGAAATTTTTCTTTGGCCTCTACCAGTGAAAGAATGGGAGAGAGCTGGTCCTCTCGGATGTCGAGGTCTGGTGTATCCACAAGGGTGGCATCTGTGAGAATGACAGCTTTGCGTATGCGGTTCTCTAGCTCGCGAATATTACCGGGCCAAGCGTATTTGCGTAGGCTTATGGTGGCTTGCGGAGTGAAGCCTTTGACAGGCTGATCATACTCTTTGGCGAAACGTTGCAAAAAGTAACGAGCGAGCAAGTTGATGTCTTCACCGCGATCGCGAAGGGGTGGTAGATGCAGGCTGATCACATTGAGTCGGTAGTACAGATCTTCTCGAAAGCGATTCTCTTTGACTTCCATCTCCAGATCGCGATTGGTTGCTGCCACAATGCGGATATCTACTGCGATGGATTGGGTGTCTCCCACAGGGGTGATCTTTTTATCTTCCAACGCTCGTAGTAGTTTGACTTGCAGGTTGAGCGGCATCTCACCCAATTCATCAAGGAATAAAGTTCCCCCATCGGCCGCTTGAAACTTGCCAACTCGATGGACCACCGCTCCGGTAAAAGCACCTTTGGCATGTCCAAACAACTCACTTTCCAACAGGTTTTCTGGAATCGCTCCACAATTGATAGTGATGAATGGACCACTTTCTCGGTTGGACAGTCGGTGTAGATCGCGAGCGATGAGTTCTTTGCCTGTGCCTGTTTCACCTGTAATCAATACGGTCACATCGGTGCTTGCAACCTTTCGGACCTTTTTGAGAATGGAGGTGATCCCATCGCTACTTCCGATGATACTGCCGGAGCGTATCTCATGGAGGCGGGTCAGTAAATTCTTGTTATCCAACTCCAACTCGTTGAGTAGGAGGGCGTTTTGTAACAACAGTGAGGCTTGGGCTGCAAAGACCGTCAGGATCTCCAAAGAGGTTTGCTCAAACAGTGACGTGACACGGGAGTTTCCGACATACAACACACCCAACAGTTTGCCTCGATCGTGCAGTGGCACACACATCACACTGGATAACTGCAACTGAACAACGCTGGCCGAGGTTTTGAAGGTATCGTCATTGAGTGCATCACTCACAATGACAGCACGCTGCTCACGTACAGCTTGTGCAACAATACTGTCGGAGAATAGTTCTTTGGCGTCGGCCAGATTTTCGCGTTGAATGTTGCGTCCTGCGGCAACTTGAGGGGTGTCACCCTCCACAAGGATGATAAAACCGCGCTCCGCCTGGGTTACTTCAATGACCTGATCAAGCAGCTTTTCCATCAGGTTCTGGATCGACTCTCCTTGCATCAACTCACGAGAAAATCGGTAGATGCGGCGATAGGCTTCCAAGGGATCGAACTCTTGCTCGGGCTCTTTGTGTGGATCTTTTGAAAACATCCGGAACTTAAACTCTGTTGAACCCATAACAATGAGGTCGTCGTGTTTGAGTGTACAGGAGCGTCTGGAGCGTCCATTGACTTGGAGGCTGTATTTGCGCTGGAGCACAGAGAGAGAGAAACGCTCCCCATCGAACTGTACATGAGCATGGTCTGCTTCGAGTAGGGGATCGGAGAGGCAGATGTCATTCTCAGAGCTACGACCAATGGTGGTAATCTTCTTATAGAGTTCTACAGTGTGTGGTGAACTGGAGCCAGGAACATGGAATGTCAGGGTTGGCATCGATTTCTATCCTCATCAAGCAATACATCCAGCTACAGTGTAGATCATCGTGCAGGGATCGAAAAGGAGGGTCTCAGAGGTAGAGTGGGAAGTGATAGCTTTTTCTTATTAATGGGGGGCAACTTGGGCAAAAGAGTGACACGTCGCTTGTTCATCTGTATGACACCGTCAATCATACCAATCACCACCAACACACCAAAGACACCAATCGAAACGCCCTGAGCGATTTGCCAACCGATCACGGCAGGGATATCCGCTTCTTTGAAGCGGCCCAGGTTAAACTTGTCGTCTTTGATTTGCTTGTTTAAAATCACAAAGTAGGCTGTGATATTGATGCCGAGAGCGAGCACTTGGCCCCCAAGTAAAAGACCTCCTTTCTCAGGCTGCCTGGCAATAAATTGAGGTGTTCCAAAAGGAATCATGGCGAGCCATGGGCTGTAGCGAAACACATGTTTTTCCATATACAAGCGCACCACCTGTATGGGGACAGCGTTTCGGCGTTGACGTCGCTTGCGCAACAGTTCCTCCAGGCGGCGCTTATTTTTGAGGCGAATTCGATTGAAGAAATCGATTAAGTTGGGTGGATACAAAAGTGGATCCAATCGTGTGTTGGGAGAGCGCAACAAATAGAGTGTGAGTTCGCGCTCTGTGGAGCGTCGGAACTTCTTTTGGCGAGTGCGAAGATACAGGTAATAATAGGAAATCCCCAGGTACTTATGAGCCTCGCGACGCAAAGAGGGAGAGCGAAGACGACCAGGGAGGGGGTAGAGGAGTTGGCGGAATCGTCGGATCGCATCGCCGTAGTTACCGTAAACATAGGCATTCTTGGCACGTTTAAACTCTGCCTGAGGGGAGGCCGCTTGGGCAGCGACGAGGTCGCTACAACCCAACAGTAACAACAAGCAGAGCCAGCCTGTATATCTATTTCTCTCTTTTTGTCCTGGTTTGCGACCCATGTCCATCCCTCTGACGCCATAACCACTAGGTGCCAGAATAGACACTCTTGTTGTTTTCATCAAGCTTTTGTCACAGGCCGGTTGCTCAAGCTCATTTTAAGGCTTGTGGCTTTCTTCTTTGGGGCTGCTTCGTGGGATCATCTTGACATTAAGGCTGCTTCGCTGGCCTGGTTTCATCACAAGAGTCTTTGTCCAATCTTTGTAATGCTCATGGGTGATCAAGATCTCCACTTTGGTTTTAAAACTTCTCCAGGTCCAGGGAATGGAGAAACTTTGGTATTTGCGGGTGAGAGTGTCTCTTTGTTTTTTGTTGATGAAGAGGATGGAGTCACTGACGTTGCTACGGATGTAAAGAAACGCTGACTTGAACTCCAAACGCTTTCGAAGCTCTAGTCCACCAAGAGAGAGACGGCTTGCCACAAGAGGCTGCCAACCCTTCTCTTTTGCGTTGAGATCCATCGCGCTTGGCGGTTTGTTGGTCGGAATTCGGAGCTTCCAGGTGCGGGGAATGGCATAGGGGTGCGAGGCTCGAATGGTCCATATTCTATTGGACATAAGCTTTAAATGATGAACTCTTTTAGCCGAGCTTTGTTTCAGTTTTGAACCACTCTGGTAGGTAAGCGATGCAAAGGGGGCCAACACGATCACGATATGTCGCTTGATCGGTTCTGCGGCTGGTTTGGGATCGATGATGTAGTCGGGTTTTTTGGGTGTGGGAGGAGGAACAACATTTCGTCGTCGTATGCTCTTCCTTCGACGCGGTGAGAGCAATATTAAGCGTTTCCCGTGGGGAGTGGTGAGTGTGAGCTGGTAAGGAATGCTACCTTTGAGCCTCAACGTATAGTGGTTCTTTGCGATGAGCTTGGATTGCCCCAAGTGTTGCAATAAGATTCCTTGCAGCCCACGCATTTGCAGACGCCGATTGCGAGGATGGTATCGAAATCGCACCTTGCGCTTGGTTAACTTGAGAGTTTGCCAACCACTCCCCATGAGGATGGGGTGAGGTATTACTGGGTTTCGACGAGGTAAAACAAAACGTCTGTGATAGCGGTGTGGTGGACGATATCGTCTCTTCTGTTGTGGTCTGGGACGAATCTTGAGCACACGCTTGGGTTGAGGCATAATCCGGCGACTCTCGATCGGATGTGTGCTTGTGGTGATGACTGCGGCTCGTGTTGCTAGGCGGCCTGCCTGTACAGTCTTGTGATTGTTTTGAGGCTGTGTGCGAGATCCCCAGAAGGCTGGAAGATACCACCAACCCGCGAAGACCAAACTTGCCGCCAAAGCCGCAAGCCACCATCCGATAGGTTTTTGGTGCCAGTGGTCTTTTTGAGACAAACGTTCGATCAGCTTATCGATGTCTGGATCATTGGGCTCCAAAGCCATGGCTCGGTTGCAACGATCAAGGGCTGTGGAGTACCGCTTGTTGGCTGCCAGGGTATAAGCGCGTTGTTTGAGCTGGGTGAGGACTTGCAGTCGCAGTCGCTCCCCCTCTACCTTGGGTTCGATAAAGAATTGACGCAATGTTTCTTCAGGTTTGTGAAAACCAACTTCGTGCAGATAAACCATCAGGTCACTGTGCATCGCGGCTGTTGAAGGATATCGATTCTTGGGATCTGGGGATAGGGCACGCCGAATGATAGTGGCGAGCTGACGTCCCATTCCTGGGTTCGCCCGCTCTGGATCGACATAGTCAGCGTTGGAAACGGCCTGTAAGGTGGCTGCTGGGTTGCCTCGTACAAACGGGTGCTTTTGGCAAGCCAGTTGGTAGAGAAGGATGCCCAGAGCAAAAATGTCGGCGCGATGGTCTCCGAGTTTGCCTTGGATCTGTTCTGGAGCCATATAGGCCGGGGAGCCTAGAATCGAACCTGTACGGGTCATTGATTCATTGTCGAGAATACGGGCCAAGCCAAAGTCCGTCAGCTTGACGGTTCCATTGGAGCAGATCAGTACATTTTCGGGCTTTAAATCTCGATGGATAATATTTTCTTGGTGTGCGTGTTCCAGGGCTTCAGCGATATTGGCGATCATAGCAGCGGCCAACTCGGAAAGGGGGAACTCTTGTTGGTTGAGGAATGTCTGAAGGTTCAGCCCTTCCACAAACTCCATGACCAGGTAGGTGGGGGTGTTGTTCTTGGCTGGAGCTTGGTCTGCGTGACTGTCCTGATCCGAGAAGTCATAGATCTCGACAATTCCAGGGTGGTGAAGACGAGCGATGGTTCTCGCTTCACGTCGAAATCGCTGACGGTGCTCCGATTCCCTGGCGAGGTGAGGGTGTAGGATCTTGACCGCAATCTCCCTGTCGAGCACAAGATCTTGCCCGCGAAACACTGTAGCCATACCGCCTTGTCCCACTTCTTCAAGCAGTTGATAGCGATCGGCAATCACATTTTTTGCCGATATAGTATCGAGCACGCCGTCATCTCCTGGTGATTCGGGTCGTCGTTCGCCCCTGAGTCGGGAGGATTGGGTTGAGCATGTTAGCGTATCTTTTCCTACCACACAAGCATGACATCGTAGGAGGCCCGTTCAAACTACGAACCTATGAGTTTCTTCTCATCTTTGTCATTTCATGGGATATCTACGAAAGAATGTTAAAGCAAAAGAATTGAGGCATACCATGATGACGTTGTTGTGGAACAGAATACAATACAAGAGAGTGCTGGCTGTTGCTGGGATGAGCGCGATGCTCGGCTGGCTGAGTTGCAGTGACTATCTTGGCAGTGGAACCCAACCCTCTCTTGAGAAGAGAGGTGAATCTGTTGCGCAAGAGCAGGCTCCACAACGAGAAAAGCCATCAACAGAGCGGCCTGTTGTTGAGAAAAAAGAGTCTGTCTCTGGTGAGGAGACTGGGGCAGAGCCTGCTCTGGGAGATCGCGAGAGCGGTGATGCTGCAGGTGATGCTGGTGAGGTTGTTGTGGAGCAGTCTCCCAAAGAAGAAGTTAAGGAAGAGCCCAAAGAGAGTGAGCCCGTTCAGGTGCGCCGTTGCGGAGTTTCTATTCGTGTGACAGCAGGTCAATTTTCTAGATCACGATGTGATCGGGATATACCCTCGCCGATTACGAGCATTGCAGTGGCTGGTGAATTCAATCAGTGGAAACCGGGAGCTGCGGGCTCATCTCTGCAAAATAACGGTGGTGTCTGGGCTGGCTCTATTCAGGCCAAGGCTGGCTTCTATGCTTACAAGTATGTGCTGAACGGCCAGGTTTGGTGTCGAGATCCTCAGAATCCAAAACAGAAATACGATAAGAATATACTGAACTCTCTCTTGGAAGTTCCCGACTGTCGTTTGCCCCTGGTTCGGTTGGAGAAGCTCAATGCACCTGCGAACTCTGGGAAGATCGAAGCGGACCTACGGTATTTGGACGGTGCCGACAAAAAGGGGTTTGATACTCAGGGAGTGCTCATCACCATGAATGGACAACCCCTAACAAAAGGAGTTCGGGTGGATGGGAGTGGTCGTATCTCCTTGCGACTTACCGGGCTTGTCCCGAATCGTTACTCCTTTCGGGTCATTGCAAAAGACAAAGCGGGCCAGAAGAGTAAGGAGGTTTTTTTCTTTGCTTGGGTTGAAAAGGAAACGTTTTCCTGGAGAGATGCCACACTCTACTTTGTTTTTGTGGATCGTTTCTTCAATGGTGACAAGAGCAATGACTCTCCCATACAGGGCGTAGGTGCCATCGCCAACTACCAGGGTGGGGATCTACAAGGTGTCATTGCGAAACTGAAGTCTGGGTATTTCAAAAAACTCAGCGTCAACGCGCTCTGGCTGTCACCTCTTTATGAGCATCCCAATCGGGCAGAGAAAGGAAGTGATGGGCGCAAGTATACAGGCTATCATGGATACTGGCCTACCGAACCACGAAAAGTCGCAGTCCGATTGGGCTCGATGAAGCTTTTGACTCAACTGGTACGAGAAGCTCACAAACAAGGCATCCGGGTGTTGGTTGATCTCGCTGCCAACCATGTTCACAAAGACCATCCCTATTGGAAACAGTTCCAGCAAAGCAACTGGTTTCATCCCTTCTCGCCATGTGCTCCTGCCTGGGATAAGCCGATTGTATGCTGGTTTGACTCTTTCTTGCCCGACCTTGACTATCGCAACTTTGCAGTGGCCAAGCAAATGACGGATGATGCTGTGTTTTGGGCTCAAACAGCAGAGCTTGATGGCTTTCGAGTTGATGCAGTTAAGCATATGCGTCAGATTGTGCTCTTCAATCTCCGGGCTGCTCTACGTGAGCGAGTCACACATGGTCACTACCATTTTTATCTGGTGGGGGAGACCTTCGCGGGTGGGTGGAAAGGGGGAGGTGATCTGATCAAAGGATTTCTCTCCAATCAGCTACTCTCAGGACAGTTTGATTTTCCGATGTATTGGGAACTTCTTGGTACAATCGGTCGGCGTGACAACGGGTTTAACTTCCAACGCCTGGACAAGGTTGTGAAGGAGAGCATAGACACAAGGTTTTATGGCACACAGTCTGTGATGAGTCGTTTTCTTGGTAACCATGATGTTCCCAGATTTGTGTCCCATGCCAATGGTCAAATCGCCAGTATCTGGAAAGGGGATCGCGAGAAAGCCTGGCAAAATCCACCAGCACAACCTTCCAGCACTGAGCCTTATATGCGACTGCGTCTTGCATGGACTTTGTTGATGGCTCTACCAGGTGTTCCTTTAATCTACTACGGCGACGAGATCGCTCTGGCCGGAGAGGGAGATCCAGACAACCGACGAATGATGCCTTGGTCTGGTCTGTTGAGCCAACAGCAGTCTGTCCTCTCGCATGTTCAAAAGGTGACTGCGATGCGTCGTCAGTATCCGGCATTGCGCTCCCTCCAACGCAAAACATTGTTTGTGGATGCGGAGCGATATGCCTTTTTGCGGGAAGCGAAAACACAGAAAATCCTCGTTGTTTTGCGTCGAGGCGGCTCCACAAATACTGTGGCTATCCCCGTGGCAGGCTTGCTGGCCGATGGAAAAAACGTCAAAGACTTACTCCGTGGTGGTTCGATCTCTGCAAAGAATGGTGTTCTTTCCATCTCTTTGAAAGCCAACGAAGGTACATATCTGTTGCTTCCCTAAGCCGAATGACTCATCCTCGCAGCTACTACAGGCAGCTACTACAGCCTACACTCTGCTTCCCTAAGCCGGATGACTCATGCTCGCAGCCACAGTACCTGATGGTTTTGCGTAACTTCCTCAACCCAGATGATTCATGAACACTCTTCAAAAGCACAACGAACTGTGTTTTGCGCAGCTTCCTCAACCCAGACGATTCACGAGCACTCTTCAAAAGTACGACGAACTATGACATCGATGTCGTGAGTTCGTCCGCTTCTGAGTACCTCTCTCGCTTCTTTTTGTCACTTCTTTTGTTTTATCTATATGATTATTCGATGCTTTTATGTTGTTTCTCTCTGGCTGGAACAGCACTTGCTGGTGTGGGGAAGTGAAAGTGATGTGGAAGTGTTTGATGGCATTGTTTTTTTGTTCCTTGTTTTTTTGACAAGCTTGTCGTTTGGTTGTTTCTTTCGTTGTTTGCTTGTTTCTTTTGTTGGATGTATGTATGTGTTGGTTCCTATTGTGGAATCATTTTTGTTTGTATGTATTTCATGTGTGGCTCGCTTTGCTGTTTGTTTGTAGGAATGTGTCTTTTTTGTGTGTGTGTTACTCAGGGTTCAATAGGCATCTTTTTGGAATGTGTTGTGTTGAAACCTTTTTTGTTTTTCGTTAGTTGTCTACGTTTTTGGTGAAGAGAATAGTCTCTCTCGGTCATTGGCTTCTTGTTTCCTCAAAGGGAAGGTTTGTTTGGCCTTTCCTCTGGTTTCCTCATCTCTGATTGCAAGAATATGACGGCTTGTGCTTTTCTTCATCTCTTTTGAATGCATTTTTTCTTTGCTTGTTTGGTATGTTTTGAGTGTTGTTGAGGCTTAAGCCTTCTTATCGCAAGTATTGTATTGGTATGTTTTTGTTGTTCTTTCTTTGATTGTATGTGTTTGTATCTCTCCTTGTGGTGTGAGTAAAGCCCCAACTCTTTTTCTGAGTTGGGGCTTTTTTTTTCTGTTTTGTTCGGAGAGTCGGGATGGAATCGTCTGGGTTTGGTGACTGTGATCAAAATGTCTGAGATCGGTCTACCTGGATCGAAATGTCATACTTTGGGTGCTTGAAAGTTTTTTGCTTCTATCCATTGGAACGGGCAGGATGGGCCTGAAACTGTAATTTTGTGTGGCAGTTTGCGTATCATCTTGCAAGTGCATGAATCAATCCTTCATGTATTTGGTTTGGATCACATGTTCTGCCCGCAGCAAAACGATTCGTCTGAAGACGATGGAGTATCTCGATGTTCTCCAGGTTACACAAAGCACGTGAACTGTGCAGGTCGTTGTGGTTGTTGTGTGTGTGTTGTCTCTGGCTAGGTGGCTCAGCCACAGTCGCTCATGCCAAGGATTCAACCGCTTTGGGTGGCAGCTTATTGGAGCAAGGGGAGGTCGCCATTACTGTTGGTGGAGGTTTCCCTGATGTTCTCTTACAGTTTGATTTTGCTAACTCCAAGCGGGTCAATCTTGCGATGCGTGCACGCATCAATTACAACCTCGGTTTTCCTTTTATTGGGCTGCATGTTTTTGTTTCTGCCCCTCTTAGAATCGCACTTTATCAACGGGCGAAATGGTCTGTCGCTCTTCAACTCGAACCTGGTGTTTGGTCTGGTGCAGGTGTCTACCTGGGCACGAGTCGGCCCTACGGTTTGAACCTTGGGTTTATGATGGGTGTTAGCGGTATTGCCAGCTACCAAGTTCACGCAAAAGTTAACCTCTTTTTTGGACTGGAGACACAGTTTGTCTTTGGCTGGGAGCCCGAAGCTGTCACTCTCTCAAGCGGGGTTCGATCTGTTTTTGGTCTTCAGGTTCCTATTGAAGCCTTCTTTGGTGTCGAATACAAACTCAACGAAAACTTCAGCCTCTTTGCGCGTGTCGCCTTTGGCCCACGAATCTACAGTGGTAACCTTGGAGGGTTCTTCAGTAGCTTTGATGTTGGAGGTTCAGCCACTGGGCGACTTTGGGGTGGAGTTGTGTGGCGGAGGTAAGCCTCTCTACAGAACAACAAATGTTACGAAAAAGAGTGTTCTTCGTCTGGGAAAGCAGACTGTTTCACTTCAGCGATATACTGCTGAACGGCTTGCTCCATGAGGGTGTGGAGTTGTGCGTATTGTTTGACAAAGCTGGGGACAAAGCCGGGTGTCAGGCCAAGCATATCATGTGTGACAAGAACTTGGCCGTCACAGCCTTCGCCTGCGCCGATGCCGATGGTGGGTATGTCCAGTAGGGCTGTGATCTCTTGTGCAAGCTTTCGTGGGATCCCTTCAAGAACAAGGCAGAAGGCCCCTGCTTCTTGTACAGTGAGTGCATCTTGTTTGATCTCTTCCGCACGCTCAGGGTCACGTCCTTGAATGACGAAACCACCAAGAGCGTTCACGCTCTGTGGTGTCAATCCGATGTGTCCAACCACAGGTATGCCTGCGTTGGTTATCTTTTGAATGGTAGGAGCCATCTCTTGGCCTCCCTCAAGCTTTACAGCATGGGCTCCACCTTCTTGCATCAGCCGACCTGCGTTTGTGATCGCTTGTTCGGGAGATATCTGGTAGCTCATAAAGGGCATATCGCCCACAACCATAGCGCGTTGTGCGATATGTGACACACAGCGTGTGTGGTAAACCATGTGATCCATGGTGACAGAGAGAGTGTTTTGAGCACCCTGAAGTACCATTCCCAATGAGTCTCCAACCAAAAGCATCTCGATCCCGGCTTGGTCTAAGATCTGAGCAAAGGGAGCATCATAAGCGGTGAGCATCGTTATTTTGACGCTGTTTTGCTTCATCCGACGGATCGTGCGGACTGTGATGCGACGAGGGCGTTGGGGTACATTGGGGGCTGGCTTCTCTTGTGAATTTGCTTGGTGGGCCGTGTTGGAGGGAGCTACACTTTTTGGGTGATGGGTTAGCTCATCTCTTGAGGGAGGGGTTGGTATCAGCTTGGGTGGGGCTACATTCGAACCGTACATAGTTTGCTCCTGCGATGGGTTGGGTCAGAAAGATCCCAAGAGAAATCCTAGGGAAGCCGAGGATCACTTCAGCTGGAGCCTCCTGAGCCAGACTCTGGGTCGAGTTCAGAGGAGCAGTTCACCTTTGAAATGTGCCGCGATTTCCCGTCTCTGTCTGGCTCTTGCCAGATCAAAGCGGTCATTGCTATGGGGGCTGGGGCGCTCCATCGTATTCCTGATCACAGCCGATGGGTCCATGTCAGATCCTGAAACATCCCTACCTGCTGGTAACATTAGGAATTACAGGCTCAATGTCAAGAAGCCAGATAAATGATGGCTTGTTTTTTGTGGATGCATTGGAAGGAGGATAGCGAGTTTGCCTCGCTTGCGATGGATGCATTGGAAGGAGGATAGCGAGTTTGCCTCGCTTGCGATGGATGCATTGGAAG
>JALTMC010000461.1 GCA_027005175.1 Myxococcales bacterium | reverse complement strand
GGAAGACGGTATCATCCCCCTCTACTTTGTCTCTGCCAGCCCCCCTCCGATGCGCAAAGTATTGATGGAGAAAATGGAGCTTGATGGTATTGAAACCGATGGAATCACCTTAAAAAAGTGGTTTCGGCTGATTCGTCATGGACGGTGGGAACAGCTACGCAAACATATCGTATACAAACTCAACGCCTTATTGATCAATCGCTCGGTTCGTCCTCTGAGTGCGGAGGTCGAAGAGATCCTCATCGGTGATGACTCTGAAACAGATGCCGCAGCCTACCTGCTCTATGCCGATATCCTACATGGAAAGATCACAGAGCAAGAGCTAGAGAGCCAGCTCGAAGAACTCAACGCATCGACACGTGAACGAGAGCATATTCTCCAACTCTCCCAACGCAAAGACCACAGCCGTGTAGTCCGAATCTACATCCACTGCACCACCAAGCACGATCCATCCCGTCTTCCCCCCGCCCCTGCCGAACTCTTTCTCGGCGCACTTGATAGCTTTCAAATCGCCATCGATGCCTACCTACACCAGTGGCTCCCCCAATCCACCGTGACGAAAGTGGGCAGAGAATTCACAGCACAACAACGCAAAGAAAGTCTAACAGACCTGCTCCAACGCAAGGTCATCTCAGAACAACAGTCTAAAGAGATCAACTCCCTCTTTCAATGAACTCTCTCCCCCCAACAGACACGACACCACTGCCCTTCTGTGTATTCATCAGAAAAAACCTCTTATGTTGTGGGCGTGGAAGCCCCCGCCAGAATCTACAGCGAAAGCGAAGCACAACTGCGTAGGCAACCCCGTAGGAGTGAAGCCGCAGGCTGAGGTGAAGCCGCAGGCTGAGGTGAAGCGGATTTGGTGGGGGTAGTTGACTCCTCTTTATGGGCTCGCGTTCAAATGTTGTTAAGTGTTCACTCCTACCCCTATCCCCCAGACTCCATCCTGTCTGTGTAGAATCACCGATGTAACAACTTCTGTATGTGGAGAAGACAAAGCATGTGATGGTGAAGCTCTGCCCATCAAAATGCTGATATTCCCATCTCAACGAGCTTAAGATTAATTTTTAAGTCCAGTCACCAACCATTTTCCATTGATCTTACTGAGCCTCATCACAGTGAAGACCTTTTGAGAGCCAACAGTAAGTGTCAGCGAAAGAAACTGCACCGGATAGTTTGCCGACTTGACAATGAGATCATTGATGGTCTCCTCCGAACAATCGGCCCGTTGAGGTGCCAGGACATCAAGACTTCGTTGAATATAACCCGGTTGCTTATCATCTCTCGACAGAGTTGTAGGACGCCCAAAGGATATCTTTTTGGGTAGCTTTTGTTTCCTTAAATAGTCTTCCAACAGCTCGAATGTTCCAAAGACTTTACATTTACCATCCGAAACAAAAGGAGTTCCTGTGGAACCAAACAACGTTTGATAATCTCTCTGAACCACAGCCTGCCAAAATGCCAGAACAAGGAGTTCGTTGGCCGTCAGTGCTTTCGCGGGCTTTGAAGTAGGCTTGGTCGCCGGTCGTGAAGTGGGTGCCTCTGCTTTCTTTGCTCCAACAACGCGCTTTGCGGGTGGAACAACTCGTTTACCAGGAGCCTTTAGGACGGAACGCTTGGCTGGAGACTTTGCTGGGGTCTGTGCCGAAGCCACAGAAAAACAACATAACAGCAAGAAAACACCAAAGAACCCCAACACAAACTTCGATAAGATCCGCATGAGACACCCTCCGTTCAAAGTAAAAGAACCTTGCGAAAGAAAACTCTGCTATTGCAACAGAGACGCAGCACGATTATGCTCAATTAAGGAGTAGAGTCCAGCAACAAATGACTTCTGCTTCCCAAAAAAGGGGAAACCATGGTTCAGGATCGTGTGGAAGGAGTTCCAACCCAGTACTGGCACGCCTTAGAAGATGGCCGGGTCCAATGCGACATCTGTCCAAGATTTTGCAAACTACGTGAGGGACAACGCGGATTGTGTTTTGTCCGAGGCAGGGCGAACCATCAGATCGTTCTCACAACCTATGGTCGCTCTAGTGGCTATTGCATAGACCCCATTGAGAAGAAACCTCTATCTCATTTCCTACCTGGAACACCTGTTCTTTCCTTTGGCACAGCTGGCTGTAACCTAGCCTGCTCATTTTGCCAAAACTGGGACATTAGCAAATCAAGACAACTCGATACACTCTGTGATGCAGCCCCACCCGATTTGATCGCACAAGCCGCTTTGTCTTTGGGTTGTCGAAGTGTAGCTTTTACTTACAATGACCCGATTATCTTTCATGAGTATGCGATCGATGTCGCGAAAGCCTGTCATCAGGTGGGAGTCAAAGCTGTTGCTGTATCAGCAGGCTATGTCTGCCCTGAACCAAGAACTGAATTCTACGCTCATATGGATGCTGTGAATATCGATCTCAAAGCATTCACCAACACCTTTTACAACGATCTCTGCAAAGGCGATTTGGACACAGTGCTCGATACCATTCGATACATCCATCAAGAAACAGAGGTTTGGATGGAACTCACAACTCTGCTGATCCCTGACGAGAATGATAGCCCCGACGAAATAACTCAGATGTGCCGATGGATCGTAGACAATGTGGGTGTTGATGTCCCTATCCACTTCAGCGCATTCAAACCAGACTACCGAATGCTGGACAAACAACGAACACCCGCTTTCGTCCTCCAACAAGCCCGCTCCATAGCGCAAAAGCATGGAATCAATTATGTCTATGTCGGCAACGTCCATGACCCAGACGCTGACAGCACATACTGCCCACACTGCCAGGAAGTCGTCATCGGGCGTGACTGGTACGAACTCTCAACCTGGAACTTGTCGGATGATGGGCACTGCCTCTCCTGCCACCACCCGATCGCTGGCGTCTTTGACGGCCCCCCCGGAACATGGGGACGAAAACGCCAGCCTGTTCAACTCTCTCCCTTTGTGAAGGTATCATAGACGATGTCGCGTCATTCCTAGGATGTGACGACGTCTTGATGAACCAGACAGGCCACGCTCTCGATATGTGCTGTTTGCGGCATAAGATCGACGGCGGACAGGTGCTCTAAATCATAGCCTGCATCCATAAAGGACCGAAGATCTCGGGCTAATGTTCCAGGATCACATGAGACATAGGTAATCCGAGGGAGTTGCAGTCCAATGATCTCATCACGAATTCGGGAAGCGAGGCCCCTGCGTGGTGGGTCGAGTACGATCATACCAAAAGAAACCTGAGCCGTTTCACAGAAAACAGGCAAACTGTTGAGATGGTCATCGAAGGTTTCGAATTGAACACGTTGTTGAAGCTTCTGAGCCCTTGCCGCGCTATTTCCATCCTGAAGAGCCTGTGCATTCGAATCCAGCCCCCAAACATAGGCTCCTGCTTTGGCAAGAGCCAGACTCAAATTGCCACAACCAGCGTACAATTCGAGCACATTTCGGGTGGGGTTTCGTTTCCATGCAGCCACAACTTCATCGACCAGAAGTCGATTCCCTTCCCAACCAGCTTGAGCAAAACCGCTGGGTCGGTAGGTTGTAAATGGTTCACCTTCTTCCAAGATCGTATGCCCCACTTCCAACAGAACATTCTCTCCTCGCATCAACTCGATACCACGTATGGGTTGTAACTCCCATTGCTTAGGACGCCACCATTTCTCCAGAATCTTACGAGCTTTTTGAGTCGGCACCCTGGGATTTCTCTTCATATGAAAGCTAGCAACGGCCCCCTCTGTCGCGGAGCCAAGCAAACGAACCTCGGCCAATGGCAAGGAAAGAGAGGGCAGTTGCTCCCGCAAACGAGACCATGCTTCGTTGACAAGAGGAGTCGCCACAGGGCAATCACGAATCGGAACGACACTCTTTGTCCCACGTTGAAAGAAGCCGAGTGTCTGCTTCGGGCCGACCTGCAACCGCAAACGGGAGCGGGTTCCGTATCGCTGAACAGAGGTATATACTTTCGGGGTCTCAGCAAGCTCGATCTGTCCAACTCGCTGCAAGACTTGTTGTAGGATCTTTCCCTTCCAATGAATTTGTCCTTCGTCTGAGATATGCTGCCAAGAGCAGCCCCCGCAAGAACCAAAATACCTGCATGGCGGCTCGATGCGGTCTTTGCTCGGAACAAGCAACTCTTTCACCTGCCCAAAACCATGACGCTTTTTCTCTCGAATCACTTTCACAGAGACGGTATCCCCCGGCACTGTTTCGGGAACAAAGAGGACCCTCCCAGCTTCGGTTCGACCGACCCCCTGCCCTTCAGCGGAAAGATCGACAATATCGAGAGAATCGACCATACGAATCTCTTTGGAGGAAGCATTTTTGGGCTTTGAACGACGTGACATAAATGACCTTACCACCGAACCCAAACAGACCTGCTTTGTTCCATATACGATGGGACCGAAAGCGACCCAACCTTGCAGCACAGACGGCGAA
>JALTMC010000460.1:6809-15746 GCA_027005175.1 Myxococcales bacterium | reverse complement strand
CCAGGTGAAAGAGAAGAGCCAGAAGAGCAGCACCCGGATCACCATACCTCCCACAACGACGGTATTTTCTTCTTATACGGATGACCCGACATGACCGTAAGTTAAGCCATTCGCGAGCAGCTTCGTCCTTGAACCCCAAGCGATATAACTCTCTTCCGCGCAAATAATTCGGATGTCGTAGAAACGAAGCGGTATAGCCATCATACAATTTCAGTAATTGCTGGGATGTGGGGGGCTGCTCAGGGATCGGCCCCCAAGGAAGCTTTCGTACCCCGCGCCTCGTTTTGACGTTGCGCTCAACACAGCGCAATCGCCCTCGCGATTGCAGCCACACACAACGTCGCAAACGCCATCGTTTTCGCGTGTATCGGCGCAACTGAGAGAGAGCCAGAAAGCTGTAGAAATGGAGCGGGTATGTGTACACAAGACGTCGGTACATTCGGATAACTTTGGAGCGATGACCTCGCTTTCGCCGTCTCAAGTGAGCTTGCGCTTGTGTCGCATAATACAATGCAGCGGGTGCATGCCGACTCCTTGGAGAATTGCGATAGATCGCATACAGCAAACGTCTGGCCCGACTCCACCTTCCGTAACGATAAGCCTGAAATGCCAGTCGCCAACGCGCCACACGAGACATATCACCGCGAGGGAATCGTCGCTGTAGCTCTCGGTAATATCGCCGCGCCTCTTTCTTTCGTCCACCGCGATCAGCGTTATCTGCGATTCTGAAAATGGCATCATCAGCCAGGTAGTGGTTCGAGAAGCGACGAGCCAGCTCACGAAAATAAGGAGTTCCTTTTCGCCATCGCCCCCATCGCTGGTAAGAAAGACCCAAGTAAAATAACAGACGTCTGTACAGATGCTTATATCTTCGACACGCTCGCCTGGCCCGCTTCAAATGGGGGATCGAACGCCGATAGATCCGACGACGAAAATAAGCAAAGCCGCGTGCAAAATGCAGACGACACCGCAGTGCTTTGGACGATCGACGAGAGAGTCGCACCCTTCGTAAGGTGCGAAGAGCACTTTTGTATTGGTAGTGTCGATTCAGCCGGAAAGCACGCGCAATACGCTGAGCATCAACGAGCTTCCAAGGAAGAGATTGCCCTCGCATCCAGATTTTAACTTGCGCTGCTTCCTTCGATGTCGGCGCTTTGACCCAGATCTTTGTGGCCCAACGCATTGCCTCTCTACGACTCTTTCGTGTGTTAAGCGCGTGAGCCGCACGAGCAGCGACCCACCAGTGCGAGGGCCGCATCGCACGCCTCGGCATCCTCCGAATGCTTCGCAGTGCCTTGGCTGCTCGCTTTGTACTCAACAACAAAGACGCAGAACGCAAACGCGCCTCCCCATACAAGACGGATGAACTCGGCACCTTCAAATACGCCCGCACCGCTTGTTGTATCTTCTTTTCTTCCCTGTAAGTGTCTCCCATCCAAACAAGCACATAATCCCATAAGCGATACGATCGTCGGGTGAAAGGTACCATCGCCCGACGTGCCTTACTCCACTGTTGTTTCTGGCTCCAACAATGCCCCAACAACAAGCGTATCGCTCGGACAGTTGCTCGTTTCAGAGAAGCTCGCTTTTGTTGAAACAACGTCTTTGCGACAGCGCATCGTTTCTGCTGCAAAGCTTGCTGTATCGAACGCGTGGATGAGCCAGCCAAATGCAATTGCAAGCTTCTCCAGCGGAAGACTCCTCGCTCGGCCCATGTCGCGGTTGTCATGCACAGCCAGAGACTGCTGACCAATACCACCAAACGCAACCATCCTGAGAAGTCCCAGACCTTTAACAGGAGAAAGCGTTGTAACATAGGATATCGTTTGGACTTTTGGTGCATCTTTTTCCCTATCGGCCTATTGCCTCGCTGCCGTCTCCGTTCCCATCAACTCATGAACCTTTTGTGCGACAACTCTAGGATCGACAGGTTTCGTAAGATAGGCCGCAGCTCCCACTTCTTCGCCCCAAAATTTATCGGAAGGCTGGTCCTTTGCGGTGAGAAAGATCACAGGGATATCTTTAAGTTCCTCATCCTCCTTCATCTTTCGACACACCTGAAACCCATTGAGTTGAGGCATCATTACATCCAAAATGACCAAATCTGGCTTCTCTCGTTTTACGATCTCAAGACCATCAAAACCATTGAATGCCGTGATCGTATCGAACCCCTCCGAACGCAATCGAACCACCAAAAAGTGGACGATATCAGGCGTATCATCTACCACAAGGATCTGTTTGGGACGCATCGTATTTCCTTCTCTACCAACGACCAATAACAAAATCAAACACACAACCAACAACAAAATCAATCACCGATTCAACCACCATCTCCACTATCTCCCTATCTCCACTATCTCCCTATCTCCCTATCTCCCTATCGACTCAACCACTCCTATCGACTCAACCACTCAACCACTCAACCACTGGCTCCACATGAGCACCGGTCCACATTACTCTAGCTCTCTGAGTAGAGCGGAGACATCGGGGGAATCGAAGAGGAGGAGGTCAAGACATCCACGAGAGAGCATATCCTTTATCTCTTCAGGAGAAGAGAGCCTCTCGATCTCTTCCAGGTTATCTCTGTATTCTCGAACCCATTGGAGCAATTGTTGTTGTTCTGAAAAGACAAACATTTTTCCCAGTCGTCGTCGGCGAAGATCGATGGGTAAGAAGAACCGTATTGTTGTACCTTCTTGCACCACGCTTTCGACAGAGATCTCCCCGCCATGCTCTTCTACGATTTGTTTGCAAATAGAGAGCCCCAAGCCGGAACCATCGACTTGAAGTTCGGCTCCTTCAGCCCGCACAAATTGGGAGAACAAGGAAGAGAGGTCATCGGCTGCGATACCAACACCTGTATCTTCCACAGAGACTTGGAGGTAGGCAAGCCGACGAGCTGTCCCATCTGAGCCCTCCTCCGTCAAGATCTTCTTTTCACTGCTAAGAGCTTCGATTCGGACCGTCACATCGCCGTGAGATGGCGTGAACTTGCAGGCATTGGAAAGCAAATTAACCAGCACCTGACGGATCTTTGAGCGATCCATCCAAAGTCTCGGCAGATTGTCATCGATGACGATAGTCAACGCAACATCTTTGCGTTGAAACTTCTCTTGAAACAGCTCCACAACCTCATCTACAACTTCCGACATGGGGAGCAGTCGCCGTCGAAAGACGCGCCGAGGAGCCTGACGAGAGCGAAGTCGGGAGGAGTTCTTCGCGGTGTCCACTTCCAGTTTACTATGGTCGAGGATGTCACCGAGGTACTGCTTTAATCGATAGATATTTTTATGAATGATCGTCAGACTCTGACGTTGTAATTCCGAAAGGTCTCCCTCCAACCCATCCAATAGGTTGATCACAAACCCCTCGATCACCCCCAAAGGAGTGCGTACTTCATGAGACAAGGTTCCCACAAAGAGAGCATATTGTTTGCGTTGTTCTTGCAGCACATCCGATTGTTGGCTTGATGCTTCTTCACTGTGTGCCAGTTCATCTTCTCGAACCCGCAACAACAACATCCGCTCCAAGACACGCCACAATGTTGGTCCATTCAGGTCCTGCTCTGTCAAGACAACGGTACAGCCCGCCTGGTACAAGGCATCGCGTTCCTCTGGCAAACTCAACGCGAGCACATCAATGGCTTGCCACCTCTTGTTGGAGCGGATCAATCGACAGGTCTCTACCGCTGGAGGATCTGCATCACGGGCATCAAACAACAACAGATCCGGATACTGTTCATCGAGACAAACAAAAAGTTCCTGGGGTGCAAACAAATGAGTTGGGTAGTGATGTTCGCGCAGTGTATCCAACAAGCCTTGCCAAGAGGCAGGCTTTCGGGTCACAATGCCAATGTTGGGGAGCACACTCTGTTCTTCTACCATCAAGCATCTCTTTTGTTGAAGAATGGTGGCAACTGAAGCCGTAAATGGTAAAGGCCCTTCTATTCTATCCTAAGCCGAAAGGTGCTGGGGGGCTGCGGAGCCTTCCACAAGGCAGGACTTGAGCAAAAACCTCATAATCCATACACTATTTAACAACTTATATCGAATCGTCTTCCAAAAATCGTTTTAATAATGGTCTTGATACAATGCATACGGCTCTGTCGATTCTTTTGTCTATCTCTTTGATGGGTCTATGTTTGTTTTTTTTGGGGTGGCTGTCGGCGTGGTACTGGAAGCGTAGGCTCCCCCGAGAGCATCAACCGGATGAGAGCCATACCATCACCACAAAAGATGGCTGGAAGTTGCCTTTGTTCCGTTGGAGCCCCAACCCCAAAAGTACAGCACACGCTATCCCGATCATCTTATGTCACGGCTTGGGCGTGAACTATTTAAATATTGATCTCGCGTCCGACTTATCGCTGGCACGTTATCTCTCGGCCCAGGGATTTGACTGTTGGGTCGCTTCACTTCGCAGTGGGGAAGACCCCACCATTAAGCCACCCGCAGGCTCCTCTCGGCAAGACTTTTCGATGGATATGCTGGTCGACCACGATGTTGCAGCCATTGTACACTATGTCCTGACACAAACAAAAGCTCCGCAGGCCCACTGGATCGGTCACAGTATGGGAGGATTGGTGCTGATGTTAAGCGATCTAACCTCACAATTTTCAGAGCCACCGATTCGTTCACTCAGTGCCATCGCTTCTCCGTCCCTTTTTCAACGCAAGGATTTCCCCGAATATACCCTCGACTTTCTCTTGCGATGGCTCCCCACCATTCCAACAAGCTGGATACTACAACCCTTTGCACCGATATCTCACTGGTTTGGCTGGGCAGCCAAGCGTATGGTTCGAATGGAGCACTGTGACCCAAAAGTCATTCAAAAGGTCTGTCTTTATATGTTTGCCGACCTCTCTCCCCGACTGTTGTATCAATTTTCACAGATGGTCCGAAAGGAAAAACTCTGTCGCGAAGATGGTGACTTGATCTACGAACAACGGCTGCAAGACAAGACATTCCCAGCACTCTTTCTTGTCGGTGCTTCCGATGGCATCACCCCACCCCACAGCGCACGCTATGCCTACGAACAGTGGACCGGCCCAAAACGCTGGCAACTACTCACCCCTGAAAACGGAACTCTGCCCTACGGGCATGGTGACATTCTGATCGGAAAACAAGCTCCACACGAAGTCTATCCCATCGTCCTTGAATGGCTTGTATCTGTGGATTCGCTGTGAGTTACGACGCTGCTTTTTGGAAGCCTTTGCGAGCAAACTTGTCCCAACTTTTTTTGCCTGCGAGAAAGTCTTTGAACCCTTTGAGTTGGTACCAGACGATCCACTGTCGGTATCCGAAGTTGGAGAGGAAGCCATACCAGATCATGAGTCCCACCTCTTTGGGTGTAAAAGGAAGCAGGGACTCCGCAACAGACGAGCCCCGTGACATGCGGCCTTCCGACCAGACACCGAGCAAGACAGAGAGTGTACTGATCATCACGCTGAAGAACAGAGAAGTACACATAAAGAGGACAAAGAAGTAACCATCGAGAATCCCAACCAACCAGCTCACAGGAAGTAGGATATAACCGAATCCTTCCAGCAAAGGCCCCAGAGCTTCATAAACAACTTGGTAAGGCATAGAGAAGAGGCCGATTTGTTTGTATTTGGGTCGAAACATAATGGAGCCGTGAAGGAACACATTCTCCCAGAGGCCGCGATACCAGCGACCGCGCTGCTTTCCAAGACTAATGTATTCTTCGGGCACTTCGGTCCAAGCGATAGCAGCGGGCAGAAAGACGACACGGCCTTTAATACCCGTGTCGAGCATGTAGCGATGCATTCGAACAACAACTTCCATATCTTCGCAGACCGTTTCCTGATGGGCACCACAGTATTCAATGCCCATCTTGTTCGTCATCCGGGTGGTGAGAAAACCACCAATACGAAGGACCATGTCACGTTGGAATAAGGCACACACACCCGACAAGATCAAAACGGAGTTTATCTTGCTCAACGCTGTCCGCCCCTGGGTGAAAGAGCGAATATATTCCACAAGTTGAAAGCGTGCGATCCAGGTGTCGGGGATTCCTGTCCTCAGCAGCTTCCCCCCCGCAACATCGCACCCATTGGAAGGCACAACCTGTCCTCCTACCGCCACGGTCTCGTTTACATTTTCGAGCACTGGAATCACCAGTTGAATTAAGGCATCCGGGACAAGAAGAGAGTCGGCGTCCATACTGCAAACATAATCACCTTTGGCTGCGTTAATCGCCGCGTTGAGAGCATCCGATTTGCCACCATTGGCCTTGTCAATGAGAACCATCCTCTTGGCCAGAGAGCCCTCAGGAACTTTGGTTTCATACAAACCTCGAACGGTTTGCGTGGGAAGCTTTGGGAAGTAGTCGATCTCAGAACGCTGAAAACCAAAGGCTTCAACAAGAACAGCGACGGTCTCATCTTTTGAACCATCATTGGTTATGACGATTTCAAAGTCGGGGTAATCCAGACGAAGCAGGGAACGCAGGCTCTCTACGATGGTCACTTCTTCGTTGTATGCAGGGACCAACAAGGTGATGGTTGGAAGAAAGGGAGAGTTGTGAATACGCCTTCGATCTTCCCACAAACTCCGACCAATCCATAGTTTAACATCAAGAAAGGAGAGTGTCGTAAAGAAAAGATGAAAGCAGTTGTAGAGGATCAGAAAACCGATGATAAAAAGATCGGTAAACCAGAGAGTGTTGAGAATAAGATATCGCATGACTTGCTCGTTTGACCCTTCCACCATCCTTGGTGCAGGAAAGAGTCAGGTCAGGAGCAGGCACACACTAATTAAAATAGTGGAACACATACGATGTTTGTCTGCCCCGAACCCGGACTCGCTTTCGTTTGGATTTGCCCTTCATCTTGAGAAGCACTGTGTAAATGCCCTCTTGAAGTTTTTGAGGAGTAAGAGGGGTTTGCCCAATCTTCTTCCCGTTAATCCAAACGTCTGCCCAGGGCTTAATCTTGAACTTGATCTTGCCATACCGAAAAGAAAATGACTTCTTGATGGTTTGTTTGGCTTTGACGATCAAGCGAACTCGTCTTCGCATCCCTCTCGGACCTCGAAGTGAGATGATTTGACGGCCCGCAGGAAACTTGAACGTCAAGGGTGTTTTGCCAATGTTGCGACCTCGCCAATACACTCTGGCAGGAGGCCGACAACCAATCACAACCTTACCCTTCCCCCTGGGCCGTCGTCGCCGTCGCCGCCGTCGCCGTCGCCGCCGCCGTCGCCGTCGCTTGGGGGCATCTCTGTTTGCGACAAGCCGGGGTGGAGAAGGTCGGTCTCGCAAATTGCGCTGCCTCCGCCTCCAAGCACGTAATGCTCGCCCCTTAAGCCTCTTCAGCCGAACAACAACTGTTTTGACTTGAGCAGGCTTGACAGTGATATTTTTCCGAAACGTCTTGTACCCTCCTAGCTCAACCACAAGAGGGTGGGTTCCACCGTCAATGCCGATACTTTTGGGACATGTTTTGGGCTTCATTAAACCCAGTTTGACCTTGGCTTTCTTGGGGAAGCACTCAAACTTAACCCACCCCTCACCATTCTTAAAACTGTCATCCCGTTTCCGTGGCGTGACCTGCTTTGTCTTTGGCTTGGGCACAAGTTTAATCAGATGACGAATAGGAGCAATGGGAGAGATCTTTGTTTTAAGGAGCCAAAGACCATCTTTATAACCCTTGAGCTTCACAAGAAACTTGTAGTGCCGGTTGGGAAGTAAGATCAGATGAAGGGGAGTCTTTTTGCCATAGGGGTGGCCATTGATCAAAACGGAAGCTCCCTTCGGAAGTGTCTGAAGATACACCAGCTGCTTCGGTTTACGGCCTACTCCCCTCCTTGTCTTCTTCGGTTTTTTTTGGGTGACATCTTCATCAAAGAACCCCATGCCGTACAAGCCACCCAAGGTGCCAAGCAGGAGAAGGGTGACTCCAACAACGATCCACTTGATGGGTGAAGCAGCTGGAGGCTCTTTGAGAGCCGTTTTAATCGATGTCGTCGTTGGCTTAGAGAACGATCCTGTCAGTGTATCGATCGACCCCTCTGAAAGGGTTTTAAAACCTGGGACCTCTGAAAGGGAAGGAGGGGGAACTGGGGTCTGCTGGACTTCTTGTCCTATATCCAGATCTCCGAAGAGTTCATCCTCAAAGTTGTTTTTACTCACTACAGCCTCTTTGTATATGATCTTCTGAAGTTTGAAGAAAGTTCCATCTCCCTTCCAACGCAGCAAGAGCAATCATCGATCCAATAATTATCCAAACAAGACCAAGATTGCAAGTCCTGAATCAGACCGAGAGATCAAGTCTCCATGAGAAAGACAACGACACCTGTTTCCCATTACTAAAACGCAAGGATAACAGCTTTGCAAAAAAGCTCGGCTTATGGTACACACAAGCGGCTTTGATAGGACCTTCTCCCAACAAAGTAGGTCTCTCTTTATCGGGTATTTTCAATTCCTGTTCCCACAAAGAACACCAACCAAATGAGGTTTTGCCATGGCCGAGGTTCGCCTCGTTCAGGTACAAAAGCGGTTTGACAACGTGATCGCGGTGCGTGAGGTGTCCTTAACGATCCAGGACCGAGAGTTTGTGGTACTGGTTGGTCCCTCTGGCTGTGGTAAGTCCACAACTCTACGAATGATCGCAGGGTTGGAAGACATCACATCGGGTACGATCTACATTGGAGATCGCCACGTCAACAACGTAGCTCCCAAGGACCGAGATATCGCGATGGTCTTTCAGTCTTATGCCTTATACCCTCATATGACCGTCTATGAAAATATGGCATTTGGACTCACTCTTCAAAAGCTTCCCAAAGATGAGATCGAGTCCCGAGTCAGAGACGCTGCCTCCATCTTAGGGCTAACCGATCTGCTTCAACGCCGCCCCGGCGCGATGAGTGGTGGTCAACGACAGCGCGTCGCCATGGGTCGTGCGATTGTTCGCCGTCCTGC
>JALTMC010000460.1:3883-6799 GCA_027005175.1 Myxococcales bacterium | reverse complement strand
TGACGAACCCCTCAGCAACCTCGACGCCAAACTCCGAGTCCAGATGCGAACAGAGATCGCCCGGCTTCATCACCAACTTGAAAGTACCAGCATCTATGTCACTCACGATCAAGTTGAGGCGATGACTCTGGCGGATCGCATCGTTGTGATGAACGAAGGAGAGATCCAACAGGTGGGGAGCCCAATGGAGTTGTACAACCAACCCGCCAACCTGTTTGTTGCCTCTTTCATTGGCAGCCCCTCCATGAATTTGCTCGATTGTGAGTTGAGCTGGGAAGGAGAGCAACCGCTCTTGCACCGGGAAGGTTTGCGCCTCCTTCTGCCTGACTCCTGGAAGAGCCAACTTCAGAACACCAACCAAACCAAATGGGTTCTTGGTATTCGACCACAACACATATCACTGACGTCGAGTTCGGAAGACTTCTCCATCAACAATGCGGTGTTGGATGTTCGAGAGCCCCTCGGTGCAGAGACCTTTTTGTATATGCAGTGTGGTGAACAACAGGTGATTGTTCGCGATGAATCATCTGCAACCCATGTCATAAGAGAGACCTATCATCTCAAAATCGATACCGAGCATATTCATCTGTTTAACAAAGAAACTGGGCGTGTCCTAACGTGAGTCATATTCGATACAAAGCAGCAATTCATCTGTTTAACAAAGAAACTGGGCGTGTTCTAATGTGAGCCATATCTCCCAAAAGACCCCACAAGATAGAAGATAGAGAAAGAGAGTGATCATGAGCAAAGAGACCACAATCGACGAAGTCTCTGCTGAGACTTCACAAGCGGCTATCGACGGTTATAGTGAAACGGATTCATCAACAACACCTTCCTTTGGCATGTCTGCAGCATGGGCAGAGAACGTTGTGGATTGGTTTGAAGAGCAGCACAAAGCCATTCAAAAAGGACTTGGTCCCAACAACAGCTTGGTCGTTGGGTTGGCAGGTATCCTGATCTTCTCCTGGCTCGGTTCTCTACTTGTTGTTCAAGCCATCCCTGACATTCGCTTTGGTGTTCGTACATTCCATCGTGTTGCCAGGCCTACCAAGCTCTCCTCCACCCTCGAAAAGACATACTGGGCTTTATCATCCAAAGAGTTTGCTTCTTATAGTTTGAGTAAAAAGGGGCTCAGCCATCTCCCGAGCAAGCAGGCGAAGTTGTTGCATCAGATGATGAAGCAACTCCGACACTCACGCCCCGCCTTGAGCCGCAAGCTCCGCCGCTCCATCACGATCGGACAAGCGACCCAACTTTTACGGACCTACCTACAAAAAGACAGACCCCGGGCTCGCAGCTATCTGGCATTTTATCTACGCAATGTCTTTCGTCCAAGAGCACTTCACCTTGATATGGCGATCCTGCTCACACGCAGTATGCTCCTTGGCTTTCTGATGCTCTTCTCCATACGCCTCTTCTTTGAAGATACCCAAACATCAAAGGATTAAACATCATGCAAAAATTATGGATGGTCTTTCTCTGTGGTGTGTTGTGTGGGCTCCCTTGGCAACGTAGCCAGGCCGCCAAAGCAAAGACTGCTACCACCAAAGCAAAGACTGCTGCCAAAGGCCCCACCACTGTGGTGTTGTGGCATGCATACCGGGCAGAAGAAAAACGCGCTCTCGAACAGATCGTAAGCAACTACAACTCCAGCCAAAAAAAGATCCATATCAAGATCTTGGCGATTCCCTACGACGCCTACCCCGATAAGATCAATGCTGCGATCCCGCGAGGACACGGACCGGATCTATTCATCTTTGCCCATGATCGTGTTGGAGATTGGGCCAAAAATGGGATCATCGAGAAGATCACCTTCTGGGTCAACGGCCCCCTACTCCAACGCTTTATCCCCAAAACGGTAAAGATGCTAGCATACGGTAACGCTCTCTATGGATTGCCCTTGGCCTTCAAGAGTTTGGCACTCTTCTACAACAAGAAGTTGGTTTCCAAGCCCCCTCGTACAACACAAGAGATGATCGCGCTGGCCAAGAAGCTCACCGATCGCAAGAAGCAGAGATTTGGCCTGGCGTACGAAGCCACCGATCTCTATCGTCATGTGTTGTGGATACATGGATTTGGTGGCTATGTACTCAAAGGGGCATCGGATCTAGGTGTTGCTCAAGCTGCCTCCATCAAAGCCATGAATTTTGCCAAAGACCTCGCAAGAAAATATAAGATCTTGCCCGATGAGCCCAGCAGCCAGCTGATCACATTCTTATTCAACAAAGGACAGGCTGCCATGGTGATCAATGGACCATGGTTTCTTGGCGAGATCCACCCCACGATCCAATACGGTGTCGTTCCACTCCCGATTGTAAGCGCAACCAACAAGCCAGCCGCACCTTACCTGACCTCAGAGGCCGTTTATATCAGCCGCTATAGCAAGAAGAAGAAGCTCGCTTTTGAGGTCATGAAAGCCCTAACCTCCAACAAAGCAGCGTTGATTCGAATGAAGGTCGGCAAACAAACGGTGGCCAACCGTGCGAGCTACAACACAGACTTTGCCAAAAAAGACCCCATCATCCAGGCTTTTTACCAACAGATGCTGACCTCCGTCCCCACTCCCAACACCCCGGAGATGCGACTGGTTTGGTCTCCCATGGTGATCGCTTTAAGCAAAGTCTTTCGGGGCCAGGGAACAGCCCAAGCTGCACTGAAAGAAGCCTATCGCGAGATTCAGAAATACCTGAAACAAAGCAAACACAAGAAGTAGCTGGTTTGCTCTCCCTTAAACGAAGCAAACACAAGAAGCAGCCGGTTTGCTCTCCCTCAAACGGAGCTAACGCAAGCAGCAACCGGTCTTTCCCCCGAAACGAAACGGTTTTTTTATGTTGCGCCGTTCTTATCCCGTTCTACCCTGGATTTTGTTTGTTCTCCTCGCGGGGGCTGTCTCATTCTTGGCCGCTCGTTGGTTGC
>JALTMC010000460.1:0-3873 GCA_027005175.1 Myxococcales bacterium | reverse complement strand
CGGTGGCAAGCCCAAGTACTGGCACGCACTTTAGCCCATGCAGCCGTGGGTCCAAAGGGGCTTAATCCCAAACAAGCGCAGTCTTGGATCGACAAAGCAAAGAGCCCCATACCTGCGCCATTTGTGTCATTCCAGGCGATGTTGATCGCTGAGTCCAAAGGTGGTATGTTTGCATTTCTCCGCAAAAAGAAGTTTGTCGCCCACACAAACAAGCGATACCAGGGCAAAGAATTGGGCAAGAAGAGCCCCACCGATAAGCGGATCTACGACCTCACCAACGAACTCCAGAGTAAGAGCAAAAGCAATGCGCGGGTCCTGATTGTCCAGGAAGTCAAGCAAACACGGCCTCAAAAAAAGCAGGAAGCACAAGCCAAGACAGTTCAAGAGCTTTGGGTGGGAGCTGCTGCAATCCAAGGCAAGAAGTATGTGGGAGCCTCCATTGTCCGCCTTGTCTTACCCCAAGGCAACCAGGGACAAGATAACGCAAGCTCTACACACTCCTTCTTCTTGTCCTGGCTGCTTGCGATCGGCATCGTTGGAGTCTTGCTCTTTTTCCTACGTGGAAACTTCAGTCACGCGGTGATTGTGATAGGTCTCGCGAGTGTGGCCTTGTATCCTTATGTTGCCAGCGTCAATACAGCCCGTCAGAGCCGATTTAAACCCTGGGAACAACGACAACAACTGCTAGAACATATCCTCCAACAGACTCCCAACATGGAGCAGGACGTGTTTGTCAGCCTGTTGCCCGACACCCCGAAAGAAAGATCCTTTTTGGCTTGGAATTCCAAGACCTCAAAGCCCCCACATGTCCGCGTATTACGCAGCCAACTGCGAACACAACCCGTCGCAGTTGCGGCTTGGCCCTTTGTGATGCTAGGTGGATTGGCACTGTTGTTCTACAGCCTCTTTGCCTTTGGTGTCGCTAGTGGTGCCGGACGCTTGCTCCAACAACACAAAGCAGCCTACGCCTATACCAGCCCCGCCATGCTCGGCATGGCCTTGCTTGTCTTTGTTCCCTTTGCCGTGGGAATTGGCCTCGCCTTCTTCCAACACCATGGAGGAGGGAAGTATAGCTTCGTTGGCATCCAAAACTTTATCGACATCCTCTATGTGCCCTGGAAAAAGCTAGCATCACCCCTGAGCTTTTATTTTACGCTCGGTGTCACGCTCCTGTGGACATCCCTGAATGTCTTTCTTCATGTGTCGATTGGTTTGGGCTTGGCCTTGTTACTCAAGAACCCGTTGTTGCGGATGAAAGGCATCTACCGTGTCCTGCTGATCCTACCGTGGGCTGTACCCAATTACATCACAGCCCTGATTTGGAAAGGCATGTTTCACAAACAGTTTGGTGCGATCAACGCCTTACTTGCGACGTTTGGCATCGGAGAAATCGGATGGTTCTCAAGCTTCGCCACCGCATTCAGTGCCAACCTGATCACCAACACATGGCTTGGCTTTCCCTTTATGATGGTTGTCTCTCTCGGCGCACTTCAATCGATCCCCGAGTCGCTCTATGAAGCCGCCGATGTAGACGGAGCCAATCGCTGGCAAAAGTTCCGCTTTATCACGCTCCCGTTGCTTCGACCTGCGTTATTTCCAGCAATCATCCTTGGCTCCATATGGACCTTTAACATGTTTAATATCATCTATCTGGTGAGCGCGGGTGCCCCCGACGGAGCCACCGACATCCTGATCACGGAAGCCTACCGATGGGCATTCCAACGGGGCGATCGATTTGGTTACGCTGCTGCCTATTCCGTCATCATATTCCTGATTCTCCTCGGTTACTCACTGGTCACACAGCGCGTGACCAAGGCCACCGAAGAGATCTTTCAGGAAAAGTGAGGATTCTGTGATGCCTGGCTCTTTTCTTTCACCAATTCATCCATTGCGCCTCCTGGAGATATTCCTTCAGATGGGTCCTGGATCTGCTCTGAGTCTGCTACTCTTGGGTACAGTCGTAACCCTTTACACTGCCCAATCCACCCGAGCAAGCACCTGGATTGCCTGTGTCGGCCTCGCAGCCCATACCTCCATCCTTACCTTGCTCGGCCCCAGCCCTCAATCCTACTGGCTGGTCGCTGCACTGCTCGGCGGGTTTCTCCTATTCTGGATCCCTCTGACACCCTTGTATACAAAATGGAGTCGTTATTTAAGCCCTGTGCTATCGGCAGCAGCAGGTATTTGGATGATATCCGATGCCACCCACCTGCTCGCCTATGGCATCGCACACCAGGACACTGCCAAAGCTATCAACCTATGGCATGCAGCCCTCCTGAGCTTGGCCGTAGTTTTCATCATCCAAACCCGGCTCTTTCAGAACAAGACCTTTCACCGAATCACCTGGAACTACTGTGGCACTGCCTTTCTCGTCGCAGGGTTCGGAGGCTTACACATAGGACAATGGCGTGGAGCATCCTCCATTGGACAAGCTCCATACCTCTATCTCACACTGTTCACCGCAGGCTTGTTGCTGAGCAACTGGTGGAGCCACCATAACCCCAACGAAAAAAAGGACCACAAGAGCAGCCCCAACAGTGAAGGATACGAGACCTCAGGCCAACACACCGAAAACACCAAGACCGATGACCTTTTGGAGACCTCAGGCCAACACACCGAAAACACCAAGACCGATGACCTTTTGGAGACCTCAGGCCAACACACCGAAAACGCCAAGACCAATGACCTTTTGGATCGATATCAACCGTACCAAGGTGTTGCGGCAACACACTTGTTTTTAATCTTGTTTGCGATAGCTACGATGTATCCGGTGCTATGGGTCGTAAAGATGGCTGCGACTCCACAAAAAGGGTTCAGTATGGGCCTCAACCCCCTGCCCCCTTCCCTCTTAAATTATCTACAGGCCTCTCGCCAAGGCGACAAAAAGGCTGCGAGCTGTTATAGCCGCGCGATGGCACAAAATTTTCGAGAACTGCTTGGCGTGGGTGAAGCTTGTTATGACCAAGTATGCCAAGTCTATCGCGTCCACCGGAAGCGCATCTTCCTCCAACAACAGAAAAAGATCTGCACCCGTTTTGCCACAGCCTGGAAGACCGAAAAGAAAGCTCGCCCCGCTGCGTTGACAGCTTGGCGTCAAGCTCTACTCAAGCCGATGCAGACAGGTCCGACACGCACCTTGATGAGCAAGCTACTCCTAGAAGTTCAGTACCAACAGGCCAAACGCGAAAAGGATGGTAGCTTGTTTTGGCGCTATCTACTCAACAGTGTTTTGGTTGCTTTCATCACAACCTTATTGGGACTTTTGTTGGCCTGCACTGCGGCCTATGCTTTCAGTCGATTTCGTTTTCCAGGCCGTCAGGTCGGGCTTATGAGCTTTCTGGTGTCGCAGATGTTTCCAGGCACTTTGATGATGATCCCGCTTTACATCTTGATGTCGCGACTTGGCTTACTTGATAGCTTGATGGGCCTCTCTCTGGTCTACTCCACCACAGCGATTCCATTTTGTGTATGGATGCTCAAAGGTTATTTCGACACCATCCCCAAAGAGATCGAAGAAGCCGCCTTGATCGACGGAGCCTCCCAAACTCTCATCTTTTGGAAGATCATGGTGCCTCTGGCCCGCCCTGCCATCGCAGTGACCGCGTTGTTCTCCTTTATGACAGCATGGAATGAATTTATCCTCGCTGCCACATTTATGAACGAGGAGAAATCCTATACACTGCCTGTCATGCTCTACAAATTCGTAGGCCGTCATGACACAGACTGGGGGCACTTCGCTGCCGGTGCCATCATTGTCTCTCTGCCGATCATCTTCCTGTTTTTTACCCTGCAAAAAAATCTCGTCGGCGGACTCACCGCTGGCAGCGTCAAAGGTTGACACACGCTATTGAAAAATGCGGTCAACTGACTCGC
>JALTMC010000459.1 GCA_027005175.1 Myxococcales bacterium | reverse complement strand
CCGTCGCATTGTAAGAAGTATGGATCGTTTCTGTTGTCATGATCTTTCTTCGTTCTTCGTTGATTGTTGCTTGTTGCTTGTTGCTTGTTGCTTGTTCCTTGTTGCTTGTTCCTTGTTGCTTGTTCCTTGTTGCTTGTTCCTTGTTGCTTGTTCCTTGTTGCTTGTTCCTTGTTGTTTGTTCCTTGTTGTTTGTTCCTTGTTGTTTGTTCCTTGTTGTTTGTTCCTTGTTGTTTGTTGATTCGAGTTGCGTAACAGGCTAGCAGTACCTTTCAGCGATATGGTGAGCGGTGCGACGGGAAAAGGCCATAATACTTCCTTGAGGATTGTTCACGATACCAGTGGGAAAGATACTAGAGTCGCATACAAACAGATCACGGCAAGTATGAACTTCGGACCAACTATCCACCACGGAGGTTCGAGGATTGCTACCCATACGACAGGTCCCAAAGACATGATTGGCCACGAATTCAAACGAAGAGGGGGGAAAGCGTTTGGTCAGCAGGATATCACTCTCCGATGGCTCTTTCATCACCCAAGGTGCTCCATAACACCCTGGCAACACACGCTTTGCGCCGCCAGCAAACAAGGTCTCAACACAGGCTTTGAGGCCCAATGCTGCTTCGTCCGCATCGGCTTGATTGACCTTCATCCAGCAGAAAGGTTGGCTGTTCAGGCCTTCGCGAACCCAGCCTCTGGAAACGCCTCGGGGCTTGGTTGCCATAATAGCATAATGATCGAAATTTTTAAGCTCTCGTAGATATTCATGACCGACACCGGGAAGGCGAGTGGCCATCACGGCAGGAGGACTCCAGAGAGACTCTAGAACCAAGCCACGATGGAAGAATTCGTTGCTTCCCCAACCTTGTGAAGCCCCCCACCAACCGTCAACCTTTTCGTCAAACAAGCCAAAGGCAGCAACACCGATATGACCACAGAGGTTCTTCCCAACCCAGCCATTTCCTTTGATCCCAGAGCGTCGAAGCAAGATGGGTGACCACATGACTCCTGCACTGAGCACGACGGCTTTGGCATAGACAGTCATCTCTGCACGAGGCTGGCGTGTCTCAGGGTCAAGAAAGTCCGCACGCACCCCCACCGCTCGTCCCCCCTCACGCAAGATGTATCGTGCCCGGCACAGCGGGTATATATCCGCTCCTGCCTCGGAAGCCCTGGGAATAAATGTTACGCTCATGGTGCGTTTAGCACCGGAAGGACAAGCGGTCAGGCAATCCGAAGCCCCCTCACAGTTGCGAACAGCTCGATGGAGTGGATGGCTGTCCCACCCCAAACGCTCCAGTCCAAGCTTGACCAACTTGTTATGAGGCCCTTGAGCCTCGTCTTCTGTGGGTCGAACACCAAGTTCTGCTGTCACAATCTCGTAATGTTGACGCATCTCCTCAACGGAAATACCAGAGAGTTCGTACTCTTCGATCCACTCTTTCAGGATCTTATTCGGTATCATCTTGATGATGGCCGAGTTCACCTCAGAGGTCCCGCCAATCACCTCTGCCTGCATGGATGCCAAAAAAGTATTCCCCAGCAAAGCACGCAAACCACCCTGCTGCATGTACTTCGAAAAAAAGGCTCCTGGATCACGAGTCGAGATACGATGGGTTAGCTGTGGGCCTGATTCCAACACCACCACACTCAACCCCGACTCCGCCAACTCCTTGGCCACCACCGCACCACCTGGACCTGAACCGATCACACACACATCTGCCGTTCGTATCTGGTCATTCGTAATGTCTTCTGTCTTGTGAATCATCAGAAAAAAACCTCTTATGTTGTGGGCGTGAAAACCCACTCCCGATCGCGGACCTGGCAGAATCTACAGGACGAAGTCCGGACTGGGTGGGGAGTCGTTGACATCAATACATTCCGAGTTCTTAAAGCTACTCCTGTGTTGAAGTAGATGTTGCGGTAGAAGGTTTGTCTTTGAGAAGGGAGGCTTCCTTATCATCGCTGGGTGTAAGGTTGGCCACGGGCTCTTCCGTCTCCTGCGTTTCTGCGTTTTCTTCGCGCAGAGGCCACCAACGGATCTCAATGTTACGCGGATCAGAAGGATATTCATACCGTTTGAAGAAGCCAACTTCTTTCAGAACACGTTCATCATTCAAATAGGCAAAACTCAAGAACATACGCATGGAGATATTGAGAAATCGAACGGGAAAAAACGGGGTCTCACTCAACGCTTCCAACAGCTCGGCCCGTTTGGATTCGGGCATATCAGAGAAACGCCACCCTTTGCCCCAGACTTTGGGCAGAACATATTCATACAAGAGGATGATCAACGTGAACAGCTCGCCTTCTTGACGAGGGATCTTACGCAAGAAGTCGAGAACATAGGTTGAGACGTCCACATCCATACCTGAATAAGGAATGGAGCCCCCTGCTGGAAACACTGTCTCTCCTAGGGCATCGAGAGTTCGCCGTAACCTCTTCGCAATAGGAGGATGCTCCAATATGCGCTCTGGCAAGCCAACCCACTGCCGGGCACTGTCATGGAATTGATGGAGAAAACGCCGAAAAAGTTCCCCTTGTTGTCGATTCATTAAAACCTCTTACGTTGCCCAAGCCGAGAGTACCTGCTCACTGCGAGGTTCTTTGCTCAGGATTCTGATGGTCCGTCTGTCAATCTGGGTATCAAACGGATACGATGTCAACGGTTCGACAGAAGAACCATCACAGAACTTTTTGCCCAAACAATTCAAGACATTACAATCCTATGAATTGCTGTTCAAAAGAATGGGTTCTATGGTCTCATATCAGTTTACCAAAGTCTACCTTTTTCTAGCCAAACACCACACCATCGAATGTGTTAGCATCCGGGTGATATTCCATTCTCCATTTTAATTCGTTGATTGTCTG
This sequence comes from Myxococcales bacterium, assembly GCA_027005175.1. GTDB lineage: Bacteria > Myxococcota_C > UBA6777 > UBA6777 > UBA6777 > M3003. The sequence continues at coordinate 1,607 of JALTMC010000459.1, read as the reverse complement.
TCAAAATTTCGTAATAGTGAGAGGGCCGTCCGATGGAGAGATCGTTCCAACCAAACTCACAGACCAAAAAACCCTTGATTGGAGTCAGGATTTTTCGATAAGCAAGCTGATGATCCATGGTACAAGACGGCTTGTATGCTTGCATCGCAGTGAAATTGTGACAGGGCGCAGATAAGATAGTAAGGAGTAATCGTTTCAATGAGTCATCCTGATTTCCCACAGGTCTTGCACGATGAGCTAGAGCAACGTGTCAAACGTGCGCTTCATTCCGAGCGTGTGAGTGCCTGGGTTCTACTTGCAGTCTCTCTCGGTCTTGTCATCTTTTGGTTTAAGCATTTTGCTCCCATCATTCCATGGTGGGGGCTTGGGATCTTTACTGTGTCACTGTTTTGGCTGTTGGGCCAAAGCGATATCCCTGGCGGTGTGCTCGTCGAAGATGCTGACCCTGAAAAGCTTGGTAAGTATACACCTGAGCAGATTCACGCGATCGTCAGAGAAGTATGTGAGACTTTTTACGAGAAAGAGATCCCAAGCGTTTATGTGGTAGAGGATACGGCTGAAGCCGTAGCAGCCGTCGTGAACGTTGATGTTCTGAACTTTATCAGGCCGTGGAATGCCATCTATATCGGCCCTCATCTCCTACACGCTCTGGACCCTGAAGAACTCAAAGCGGTTCTCAGTCATGAGATGTGCCACTTCTCCATCCACTACACCTTCTGGACTCGCTTTTTCTATCTCAAGTTTCTGATCTTTGCCGTATGGATGACCGTCGCAGGCAGCTACGCCGTGGTATGGACAAGTGGATTCCTTGAAAATACTTCATGGATTGTGAGTTTGCTCTTGCTATACATGATGCTTCAGTTGGGTAAGTTCACCATTGGTGTGATCTCTCTCATTCTCGCAACATGGACAGCGAGACCAGATTCTCAGGAAGTAGAGGCCCTCTGTGACTACGAAGCCGCCAAACGCTACGGCCTCTTGCCCATGGTCAATGTGCTACTCAAACTAGGAACACGACAAGAGATCTTTACAACACTGGTGGCACAATTGAGCCCTGAGTTGGAGCACCCTTTTGAAAGCATTCAGGAGGAGGCAGATGCTCTCGAAGACGCCAGCACAGAGGAGCGTGAACTCCTGGTAACCAATCAGACATTAGCGATACAGAACGCTTATATGCACCTCAATGAAAACCTACCTCTCGATTTCATCTCTTTGGAAGAGAGTGCCCCCTATATCGAAGAAGCCGTCAACATGGCACGGGAAGAGACGGATGCCAAACGATACAAACAAGCCCCCCGCCATGTCATACGTTGGTTAAAACACGATATCAATGTCGCCAATCAAAAGCTCGATGTGGTCGAGTATAGCTCCTTCATACAGGAGCTTAAAGAAAACCCAGACAAAGCCCTCTTTTATGTTCCAGAAGAGTTTGATGAGGAGCTTGCCGAAGAAGCAGACCACCCCACCATTCGCAATCGTATTCTGTTTCTCGAATACAACCAACACGCCTCACAAGACAACATCAAGATGGGCTACCATTAACGGGCTTTACAGTGTTTGAGTAAAAGCACGCTATATTCTAGATATTGTGATGAAAACAAATGGAC
>JALTMC010000458.1 GCA_027005175.1 Myxococcales bacterium | reverse complement strand
ACATTATCCATGCCGCACTTGCGTCAACTCTTTCGACTGCGCAGAAATTTAGGTCTTCATCTTGTAGAGGATGACAACATCTCCAAACAACTCTTTGCCACAATGGACAAGCGTCGTCCTCCTGGAATTCGTCGTCGCATTGAGGGCTATCGACGACCTCTCCATGCTCAAACAAATATCGGATACGCCCGATTCTTTTTCAGCACCAAGCGTGCCCCACTTGAATCCTGGATTTCTCAGTGGAACCGTACGCTCCGCAAAAAAAGATACAAACTCTACTTGTATCGCTCTGAACAACTCGCTTCCAACAACCTGTGGAAGCGAGAATGGCGAACCATCTTGTTGTACAAACAACCCTTTGCAACACATCTTCATATCAAGTCAGCGCGAGCCTGGAAGCACCCTAAGCTTCCACAATACGCCACAAACCTATTTTTTTCGAGTGCTGGGGCTCGCCGTTTGCAACGTACAACAGGTCGTCATACCGGGCAACGTGTAGCATTTGTCATCGCAGGAGTGGTTTACAAGACAGAGATCATCCCACAGCAACTCCAACAAGGGAACTGGCGCATCAGACCCAACAGTCTCAAAACACAAGAGCAAGCAGCTCACGACGTGCGCTCACTCGCGTTGCTGCTGCAAACATCGCTGCCAGGTGCGATAAAGCGGTACAGTTCACGCCTCCTCTCACCTGGCTCAGCGTCCTCCACCTTATGCCGCAGCATGGAAGAGCAAGTTGTGCCACATACGATCGTCACTGGAACCGCTGAATCACAAACTATCGTATTCACAACCCCAAAGGTAGTGGTGAGAAAACAGACAAAGCAACGCACTCCATTGAAGTTACAAGCCAGCACAACACACAACTGTCTGGCAAAGATTCATGACTCCTTATGTCTGTCACTCCCGCTCTTTCAGATGCTGTATCGCAAGGCTCTCAAAAACCAACATCGCAACCGACGAGAAGCCAAGACCGATCCCCAGGGTTCAAAATCCAGGTTTCTTCAGATATGCATCGGTCATATTCTCCTGGCACACGAAGCCTGGCGACGTGGACTTGATGTCGCAGAGATCGAGTTACAGCGAAGTATCGAAAGAAACCGAGAGTTTGCAAAGGATGGTCAATTCAGCCGCTCTTTCTATGAATCTCAGCTAAAGAACTGGCAACTCGTCGATCGAGAATACAAACAGTGGCTGCGTATCAAGACATTAGCGAACTACTTCCGCAACCAACAACAAAAACGCATCCATATTACGGTCGAAAAAGCCCGTCGTTACTATACCAACCAAGCCATACAAATACAGCTTCAGTATATGAAGTTCGATCGCAAGCGATTTCGTCCGGGAATTCCCGGCCTCAGCAAGCGAGAAAGACACAATGTATTGCGACGGGGTTTGCAGTGGCTACTCAAACATTGGAGGCAACAACACAACAGCCAGCGGTTGTTGGCTCGGCTCAAAAAGACGATATTCCCATCATCCCGTTCCACAGCCAAACCCTTGCCGCGACGGAATCAACCTGCTCCTCAGGTACTGAAAGAAATAGGGTATGCCCTGCGCTCCAAACACAAAGCATGGCAGACCCCTTATTTTCGCAAGAATCCCAACCACTGGCTCCCTGGCCTTGGCTCACATGCAGAACTACAACAGAAGCTCTTTGCTCTGCGTCCAGCACAGCCCTTCCTCACACAACCTGTTTTGCTTGGCTCACACTACTATCTAATCAAGCTGCACAAACGCTGGGTTCCCAGTGCACAACAATTCCAGCAAGAAAGAGAAGAGGTACTCCATCGCTTGCGCCTCCGCAACTATTATCTCTGGGAAAGTAAAACCTTACAAAGCCTTCAACGTCACGCAAAGATCCATATCAAAAAAAACTTGCTCTAACCTGCATGATTCATGCACATTCTGCAACAGAGCAGACAGAGCACTTTTTTCTATGGAATGGCTTCAGATCATGCTACATTCCCAAAACCAATTTTCTAGATTTCCAGGCGAGGTTCAGGAGAGAGAGATGAGTACGCCATTTGATGTGGATCTATTTGAAGAAGCAATACAAGATCTCGACTTAGAAGAAGATGATTTCATCTGGATTATAGCTGACGGTTATGACACTTGGGAAGAGATCCTTGAAGAGCATCAAGCGATTGAAGATCCAATGTTGTATTTGCAGTTAGGCACGCTCGCCAATGTGTGCATGAAAGAGGAAGGCACTGTCGGTGAATACGATGCCGAAGACCTCAACAATGATGTATTCTTTCATCACGGTGACCTGTTTGTGGACGGCAATCTCGATGTGGTCTCAGGATTTCTTGTCACAGGTGATCTCCATGTCTCCGACAGCATCACCGACAATGGCCCAGACTCGTTAGTCATCGTTTTGGGTGATGTCCACACCACTCATCTCTATGCCAGTGGGGAGTTTCATGTGCTCGGTGACATCAAAGCAGAGAACGGTGTCGTTTACGGGAGCGACAGCGAAGCGATCCTTAACGCTGAAACCATCTACGCCCGCATCGTGATTGAAGAAGGTCACGAAATACAAGCTGCCATTGACGCCGAATATTACTTCGATAGTACAACCGACAAATACGCCATCACTGAGCAACTCGAAGACCTCCTAGTATTCGATGTCTTCGACGATGACAAGCTCCTCAGCCCATCCCTCATGTTCGAAGTCATCAAAAACGGCGATTCCATCTTTCAAGACGAATAACGCATCATCTGCCAACTCGAACCTGCCAACTCGCCACCCCATCTGGACTTCGTCCTGTGGATTCTGCCGAACTCACGATCGGGAGCGGATCTCCACACCCACAGAAGAAGAGACTTTTTTCTGATGATAGAACCAAACTCACCCCGAGGAAATGGCTCACTTGCCTCTTTGTATCTTTAATGCTTGACGTATCGCTCGTTCAAGGATCTTCTCGTTGACAGATGATAATTGTTGTCCATTAACAAAGACTGTGGGGGCTCCGATCACAGCGTTCTGCTTGCCTTCCTTTTTGTCTTGTTGAAGAAGAGCAAGGTAGCTTTTCTTTTCAAGAGCCTGTTGAAATCGTTTTTGATCCAACCCCAGCTTCGCCGCATATCGCTCCAGATCCTTCCGACGAAGCTTGTTTGGATTGGCAAACAAGAGATCGTGGTAGGCCCAAAACTTTCCTTGTGCATGTGCGGCCATCGAAGCCTGAGCAGCGAACCACGCTGTCGCATTGCCGCTCTCTGGAAAGTGTTTAAAAACCCAACGCACCTTCCCCTGAAAAGTTCGCGCGAGCTTGCGTATGGAAGGAGCCAGCATCTCACCAAAAGAACTCGTAAAGTCTGAAAAGATCACCACCGTCACTTGAGCGCTCACCGGCCCCAATGTCGGAGAGTTCCGGGTTTGAAACAACCCACGACCTGCATTGGATGCGCTCGTATGGACCCGTAAACCCCGCTCCTTCAAAGCGAGCAAAACTTGTCGTTTCAGAGAAGCAAAAGAAAACCCGGTGGTTTTGTAGCCGTTGAGAAATAATGTGGGCACCCCCACCACTCCAGCTCTCTTTCCCTCCAAACGATCCGCCTTAACACGCTGGAGCCAGATCTGACGATCTAACGCTTGAGCAAATCGTTTCAGATTCAGATGAAGCTTCTGTGCATACTGTTTCAGGCTTGTCCTCTCTAGTTTTTTTGGGTTGGCCTACAACAGACGAGAAAAGGGCCAAAACTTTCCCTCCTGGTAAGCAGCATGAGCAGCTTGAGCCGCGAGCCAACCCTTCCCTTGAAACCGTTCCGGATAATATTTAAAAACCAGCCGAACCTTGCCTTGAAACTCCACAAGAAGACGACGCAGTTGAGGAGCAGCCCACACACACATAGGATTCTCAAAGTCCAGAAAGGCAACCAGAGTGAGAGGAGCTTGTAAGTCTCCTTGTATCGGAGAGTCACGCAGATCAAACTGAGCAGGAGGACGACGTCGCGGAAGACGACTCTTTTTATAGCCTTTGCGGATCAGGAGCTTGTTAATCTCACGCTGAAAGAAGCGATAACCTGAGGGAGTCACCAGCTTCTTTTGGTTCAAAAAGAAGGACGGGATCTGACGCAGCCCTTTGCGCTGTCCCTGCAGCTCATCAGCCTCAACATGTGCTCGTGTCTCGAAAGAATCCATATCCTTTCGAAAGGTCTTCATCTTCAGTCTTAATTGTTGAGCATAACGAAGCAGAGAGGCACGAGTTAATGTTTTGTGATGGGCAAACAAGAGATCGTGATAGGCCCAAAATCGCCCTTGTTTGTGAGCAGCCATGGCTGCCTGTGCATAGATAAAATGGGAACGATGTTGAGGATAGTTCTTAAACACCAACCTGACTTTCCCCCGATAGGCATACATCACCTGCTTTAAAGGCTTCACCATCTGAGCACAAAGCAAACAAGCAAAGTCTGTAAAAACGGTGATAGTTGCGGGAGCATCGGGAGGCCCGAGAGTGGGAGCAAAGGCAACCGAGAGATTCGGAGTGCTCGGTGCCAACAACACCTCACGTAAGGCTTTCCCCTTTCCTGATGCCGATGAGACGCCTCCTTTTCCTGATCCCGATGAGACACCTCCTTTTCCTGATCCCGATGAGACACCTCCTTTTCCTGATCCCGACGAGGAGGATGGCATCGTATCATCGTTGTCATCCTCCGAGCCCAGGTCATCGCCAGAAAAAGGCTTCGACGTTTTAACCTTTGGGGTCGTTTGTTTGGGGCAGGCCGAAAAGAGAAGCAAGCAGCAAAGTGTTGTGAGAACAGCAATGAATCGCAACATAAAAAAGCTCCTTGTCGCTCTGCCTCTGTGAGAAGTGAGATCAAAAAGACCCTGTCTCATCAAGCACGAAGGGGTTTCCGTAAGAGAAATCCTTAATTTATGTTAACTTCGTGGGTCCAGCCATAAGAGTCGGGAGCGTCTCCGGTTTGGAGTGCTGTGAGAGCGTTGTACAATTCCGTGCAATGGGGACCTGGCTGGCCATCTTTCAGATAGGTGATGGTCTCGCCCTTGTACGTGATGCTCTCAACAGGGGTAATCACTGCTGCGGTACCACAAGCAGCTGTTTCCACAAAGTCAAACAGCTCACCCACAGGGACGGGTCGCTTCTCGACAATGTAGCCCAGATCAGAAGCCAAAGTTTGTAGGGAGTCATTGGTGATCGAGTGCAAGATAGAGGGAGAAGCCGGTGTAATGTATCGTTTGCCTTCTCGAATACCAAAGAAGTTCCCAGCTCCCAACTCATCGATGAATCGCTTGGTGCTGTCCAGGTACAGGGCTTCACCAAACCCGCCCTTTTTTGCCTTCACCGTTGCTCGCATTCCTGCGGCGTAGTTACCACCTGCTTTTGCAGTCCCTATCCCGCCCGGCATAGCACGGACAATCTCATCTTCAATCACCAACTTTGTGGAGGAGAAGCCATTCTTGAAATAAGGCCCCACAGGAGTCACCAACACCATAAAAACGTACTCTTCTGCCGGAGCCACTCCAATCTGTGCTCCTGAGCCTAGCAACAAGGGTCGAACGTAGAGGGTCGCACCTTCGCCATAGGGAGGGAGAAAGCGACGGTTGGCCCGCACCACTCGCTCCACCGCTTCAAGAAAAAGCTCTTCAGGAGGAGCCTGCATCGACAACATCTCTGCAGAGTGTTGCATCCGTCTTGCATTCTGCTCTGCACGAAACAACAACGCACGATCGTCCTTTGTTGTATAAACCTTCAGCCCTTCAAAAAGAGCCTGCCCGTAATGCAAAGCCGGTGCTGCGATAGGAAGAGGCAAAAACTCGGAGTCTGTCTCCGTGCCTGCATCCCACGATCCATTACGCCATATATACCGCACATTGATATCTGTTTTCTGGTAACCAAAAGGTAGCTCAGCATAGTTGAGAGGGGCTCGTTCAAAAGTTGTCATTGGTTACTCCTGGTTGTGAGGTGTTTTTAAGTGGCTTCTTGACTTCTCTCCCTATTGTCATAGTACAAATACCAAAACAATCGAATCTGCCATCGATTCCTATTATAGGGCATAATCATGCATATTGACAACCGCCCCTGGCAAGTCCCCTCCGCTGAAGACTTTGAAAGGGAGCCGCTCTTAAAGTTCTCTCGCAATAAGACGTTTGATAAGACGTTTGGATAGAAAGCCTCCTTCAGGTGACTCATCTGGGGGATTGGGTGTGTCGGATGCAACTTCAGAACATCCAACACACCCAACCGTTGAGTTCAAAATGGATGGGCACGCAGACAGGTTCTTCATCGCAGGACGTAGCGCACAAAACGACACAAGAGTTGAGTTCAAAATGGATGGGCACGCAGATCCCACAAATCCTACGATTGCTCTTCTTTTCTAAAGTGTTCTTCTTTTCTAGAGTGTTCTTCTTTTCTAAAGTGTTGAAGGGTTCAACCGCCGAGATGACAGAAATGGATAAGAGACAAAGCTGGAAATCTATCTTCTGGATCTCCTTTACAGCATGCTTGGTCCTGGTGGTGACGGATATCGCCGCCGGATGGGTCGCTCCCGTGCATCATCTTCGAGAAGTGGAAGATGCGGTAAACGATTTACAAACTCGCGCTCCCACCTGGTTGGTGATTGGCTCCAGTCACGCACGCACCTTTACAGTGGTAGGGAATGAGTTATCTCGTCGCTCCAAAGGAAAGATCCAGATGCTGGCGGTCCCCGTCGAGTTCGGAAAGATGACATCGTATGAATGGGTTATCCAACATCGCTTGCATCCCCTGTTCGAAGCAAAAACAGCCCAGGGGAAGTTGCGCCGCGCAAGGCTTCGACATGTATTGCTTGTCACAGAGTGGTGGGACAGCGTCGATGTCGAAGGAGGAAAACCGGCTCACAACTTACCTGCCAGGGCATGGCACCTGACTGACTTTCTCAACGATGTCTGGAACCACGGCTTGACCCCCTATAATCAAAACTACATTCGGAATCGCTGGATGCGTTTGGGGTACTCTTCCACACTGATATCTGATCGTGGACATGGACAGATCTTAAAGAAGTTACGCGAAAGGATCAGACCTCTCTCCAAAGACACAAAACAAGATCTCTACCAACAGCAAATGCGTGCCTGGCAAAGGATGGTACAAGCAGGTCCAACGAAGATGCTTCATCCAAAGCAAATGGCGGCATTCAAGCGTATTCTCACCTATTTCCAACAGCGAAAGATCCAGGTCTCTGTGTTGCTCTATCCACGAATGCCAGGGACCATTACAGCCAAAGCAAAAAAAGACACATTGGACGCCTTTGCTACCGCAATAAAAAAGATATGTGCTCCACGACACATTCGCGTGATCGATTTGTCTCATCAATCTCCCTTACAGGACTCGGACTTTACACCGGACTTTGATCATGTCACACAGCAAGGCAACAAGCTCTTTACCCAGTGGGCCTTGAAAGGTCCGTTGCGATTCCTACTGGCAGCCGATGAGAGGAGTCACAAACCGACAGAGAAACGAGGGAAGAAGCCATGACATTAGCAGGACTGGGCTTTGCTCTCTTTCTTCCTTTCATCTGGCTTGTCTACTGGCTCTTACCACGCCGGGCTGGATGGCAAAATCTAGTGTTGCTGTTTGCCAGTTTTATCTTTTATGCCTCCTGGAATGTCCGCTTGCTACCTTTGCTCTGGTTCACCATCCTCCTCGATTACTTCGTCGCCCGGTGGCTTGAACAAAGTGACAACCCACAGCGACGCAAGCGACTTATCCTAAGCAGCATCCTCTATAATGTCGGAATTCTCGCCGTATTTAAGTACACAGGATTTTTTGCACAATCCCTCAACGCTTTGCTCCTGTCGGTAGGGCTACCCTCCACTCTCCCCGTATTAAAAATAGCTCTACCTCTCGGAATATCATATATAACATTGCTCAAAATAGGATATATCATCGATGTGTATTACGAGCGAGTTCCCGCCGAGCGCTCTCTCTTAAATTTCGCTTTGTTTGTGTCCTTTTTCCCGCATCTCATCGCAGGTCCCATTGTACGGGCCAGGGAGATGTTACCACAGTATGCAAAGCCGCGATTCTTGCTCCCAGAACATCTACAGCATGGCGTGAGTCAGTTCTTTTTGGGCTTTTTTATGAAAGCGTATGTCGCGGAGATCCTCGCTCGCTTTTATGTCAACCCTGTCTTCCAAGATCCTGACAACTACAATACCTTGGGACACTGGATCGGATTCTTTGCGTATGCAGGGCAGTTGTTTTGTGACTTCGCAGGATACAGCCTCATGGCGATAGGTGTCGCGGCCTTGTTTGGACTTCGTTTGCCCGAGAACTTCAACTACCCTTTCCTGAGTCGCGGTATGATGGAGTTTTGGAGACGTTGGCATATCACCCTCAACACCTGGCTGTTTGACTACCTCTACAGCCCGATGACCACAAGCCAGGGCTGGATGCGAGGGCGCCTGGGCACTGGATTTATCATCATCTTTCTCATCTCTGGATTGTGGCACGGCCCACTCTGGACCTTTGTCTTGTGGGGCTTCCTCCATGGGATCGCTCTCCTTGTACAGTACCGATGGGATCTCTTTTACAAAGGACTGTGCCGAAAAGACCGCAAGTTTGTACGTTGGCGCAAGAGTAGCCCTTACCAACTCATCGCCTGGTTCCTCACACAATCCTTTTTCTTGCTCTCCTTGTTGCCCTTCCGGGCCACCTCACTCAGCCATGCCTATCACTACACCCTCGGGATGTTCCACAGCACCGGAACCATGAAACTCCCCTTGGCCTCTCTCAATCTACTGGTCTGTGTTGGCTTTCTCCTCCTGTATCATGTGATGGAATTAAAGCCAGGACAGCCGTGGAGAGAGAAGCTATTTGCCCTACCAGCTCCCGTTCGTGGCCTCCTATATGGCCTTGTCATTGTCTTCCTTGCGCTCTTCATGCCTGTGGGTATGGGGACGTTTATTTATGCAAACTTTTAGAGGTGCTTATGAGTGACTACACAACCTTACGAGAAACGATTGTAGACTGGCTCGATGAGAACTATCACTTCGGTGACACCGATGAGATGATAAAAACAGATGAGATGTCTTTTATGGACAACGGTATACTCGATAGCTTAGGCTTTGTACAACTGATCCTATTTCTCGAAAATACCTTTGGTATCGTCCTGGAACGCAAAGATCTGTCGCGCGAAAACTTTGATGGTATGAGCAAGATTATCAGCTATCTACTTGGACACAAAGATTACAAGGGACATTGAAAATGGATGAACCATTTTTCTCTCCAACCTCCGATGAGATCAAAGCCTCAACGATGACTCAGTTTCAGCAGTTCTGCGAACAAGAGACGGGGGAAACATGGTCCGACGATGCTGCATTTTATCGCTTCTCTGTTGCATCGTATCGAGATTTCTGGTCCTTATTTTTATCCTGGTCCAAACTTCATACCGCAGGAAAGCCAACACCTGTTTGTCAGGGTGATTCCTGTGAGCATGCTATCTTTTTTCCCAACCTAACATTAAATTACACGGAAAGTCTGTTATATCCGAGTGTGGAAGTTGCACCGGAAACCCCCGCAGTCATTGCCATCAACGAACAAGGCCAACGCGAGGCGATCTCCTGGCGCGACCTTCGAGAGCGTGTGACTCGTGTGGCATCGGGACTGGCTTCTTTGGGACTCCAACCCGGTGACCGTGTCATCGCTGTGGCACGCAACAACCTCGACTCGATCGTCGCAGCACTCGCAGCAACAGGGCTGGGAGCAGTGTGGTCCTCTGTCGCACCTGACCTGGGAATCGATGCTGTCCTCTCTCGCTTCTCACAGCTCGAACCAACGATGCTCGTTGCCCACCAGGAGTACTCCTACCAAGGACGTACCTACGACCTACAAGAAGACCTCAGCACTCTTGTGCAACGACTGCCATCCTTGCGACAGTTTGTTTGCCTGAACGGTGATTCTTCGATTTGCAATTTTGAAGGACTCCCTGCCATCTCTCTCCAATCCTTGAAAACGACCGTGCCTGTTCAGGACTTTTCCTGGCCCATGCTACTTTTTAACCACCCACTGTTTGTATTATTTAGTTCGGGAACAACAGGAAAACCCAAGGCCATTGTTCACGGCGCAGGAGGCACACTCCTGGAGCACCTTAAAGAACATCGACTCCACAGTAACTTTGGCCCAACAGACAAGCTATTGTTCCACACCTCTTGTGGTTGGATGATGTGGAATTGGCAACTGTCTGCGTTGGCCAGTGGAACCACCCTGGTGGTCTATGATGGCTCTCCCACTCACCCCAACAAAGACTCCATGTGGGACATCATTCGCGACGAAAAGATAACTGTATTTGGCACCAGCCCTACCTATCTACAATATTGTCGAGACGCAGGGATCTCACCTGCCAAACAAGGCTCACTGGAGGCCCTTCGTGCGATACAGTCCACAGGCTCTGTCTTGGCAGAGTCTCACTTTGACTGGGTCAAAGCACACATTAAGCCAATCCAGCTTCAGTCTATCTCTGGTGGTACCGATATCGTTGGATGCTTTGTACTCGGCCACCCCAACCTCCCTGTGTATCGGGGGGAAAGCCAATGTATCAGCCTGGCGATGGATGTTCGAGCCTACGATATGGACACCCACACAGAAGTACCCCCCGGTCAAATGGGAGAGCTCGTATGTACCAACCCATTTCCCTCCAGACCCATTTACTTCTTGCAAGATCGCTCGGGCCAACGTTTTCATGAGGCTTATTTTCAGCAACACGAAGGGGTCTGGACACACGGTGACTTTCTTATCCTATACGAACGAGGCTCTGCTCGTATCCTTGGTCGCTCCGACGGAATCCTCAACATACGTGGTGTGCGCATCGGACCTGCCGAGATCTATCGAGTACTGGAGGGCTTTCCAACTATCTCCAAAGCCATGGCAGTGGAGCAAAAAGACCCTCGATCTCCCGGTGGCACAAGGATGGTCCTGTTGCTTGTAACACAGACAGACCAAGAGCTAGAAAAGCACGACATCTGGGCCATCAAAAAGAAAATAAAACAAGCCCTCTCTCCAGTGCATGTTCCCGCCGTCATCGCACAAGTGTCGGCCCTCCCCACCACCTTCAGCGGAAAGCTATCCACACGCGCCACACGCGACGCCGTCAACGGCAACCCCATTATTAACGCCGGGGCGATGCAAAATCCTGAATGTCTCCAAGAGATCCAACAACACCCCGCCCTACAGCACCCACCACACAAAAGTTCATGAATCCCCCAATCGAGCACGAACAGACAGCATGATGTCAAGAGATTTCTTAGAAAGCTATGCTCACCTGCTCCCGAAGTAGGGTCTGCAAAGATCTATGGAAAAGCAATCGTGCAAACAATCGGCTTGTGGTCAAAATAAACAATACTTGTGACGGGTGGGCGCTTTGCGGTTAATCCGGCGGCCCAACAATTGCCTGTTGCAGTATCACTGATGACATGATCGATATTCAACAAGTTCAGGTATGTTGGTGGGGTCTTTTCACCCACTTCTGAAATGAAGTGAAACTTCTTTGTGGGTCCAACAAAATCGTTCCAGCGCTTGGCACTCTTATCAAAACTCGCACGAACAGGGTCGATATTGAGATCACCCATAATCAAGTGACGAGAGCCATTCACGCCCGGTTGTCCGTCGCCAAAGTCAAAAAACACCTGCTCCACTTGCTTGGTCCGGCATTCTGAATCTTTCGCTTTGAGGCCGGAGGAGCCATGTACGCTGACCAGGGTAAAGATCCCTCCTCCTCTACTTTTGCTGCGTTCAATAACCCCGCGTGCCACACGTGCGCCACCACCACAATCCTTCACCCGAAAGCCCTCAAGTCCGGCAAGGCAAAAGTCCTTTTTACAACCGCGAAAGGTTCCAAAGCTTTTCTTCACAGCTGCACATTTGTCGGGTTTTCCAGGATGACACATGACCTGATAATCTTGACCAAGGATAACCTGTACAACAGTCGGATCACCAGGCTTCCATGTCTCACAAACAAACCCCTTGCGTTTGTCTTTGGGAACAGAAGGACAGTTTCCGCTATAAAAGAGCTCTTGAAAGACCACGACATCGGGACGAACCTTCGCAAAGAAAGCCTTCGTGGCCTCAACCACCGGAACCCAAGCGAGCCCATCACCATAGTATTTATCCGACATCTCCGCATGTTTCGAAGTGTATCCATCATCAGGTGGGCTGTCATGCTTCAACCCTGTGGTGGTTCCAGTGTTAAAAGTGACAACAACAAAACTTCCTGTTCCTGCATCGGGCTCTCGTGTTTCAGGAACCGTATCCACAACATCGGTTGTCAGACCCCCATCATTTCCAGAAACGGGCTCGCTTTGACCCCCTTCCACAACAGACTCCGAACCTTTCGCCTCGATACTTGCTTTCCCTTCACCACAGCTTACCAAGGGGTGAAACACAACGATCCCAAAGCCAATGAAAACCAAGATACGAACAATACGAAAATGAGAATGCACTTGTATTTCCCCCGTTATCCACGCTGTGCCTAGACTTAGGCTGCGAGTTCAATGTTACGCAATCGAAGTGCATTGAGCACAACACTGATACTTGAAAATGCCATGGCACTAGCAGCGAGGATGGGATGAAGCTCCCGCAAGAACAAAGGAGCAAACGCAACAGAAGCCAAAACCCCCGCAGCAATAGGGATTAGTGCAATATTATAACCAAACGCCCAAAGTAGGTTTTGATGAATGTTGCGCATGGTTGCCTTGGACAGTTGAATCGCCTGTGAAACGCTGCGTAAGTCACCGCGCATTAAGGCGATATCCGATGTTTCGATGGCGACGTCTGTGCCTGTTCCCATCGCGATTCCCACATCGGCTTGTGCCAAAGCCGGTGCATCATTAATACCATCTCCAACCATGGCAACCACCAGGCCCTTCTCTTGTAACTCTGCCACATGAGATGCTTTGTCTTCCGGTAGAACTTCCGCAAAGACCTGCTCGATACCCACCGCCTTTGCGATGGATTCTGCTGTCGCTTTGTTGTCTCCTGTCATCATTACAACTTGCAAACCTAATTGACGCAAGGCAGCCACAGCCTGTTTTGAACCTTCTTTCAGAGGATCAGCGACACCAAAGACTGCGAGAGCAACGCCATCAACAGCCACCCAGATCACCGTTTTGGCATCGGCTTGTAAAAGCTCTGCCTGCTCTTGTAACTCCTCCACATGAACTTGTTCGCGAGCCATCAATCGTTGATTCCCCACTGCGATATCATGGCCTTCCAGATGAGCCCGGATGCCATGTCCGGTGATCGCTTCAAAGGACTCAGGTGCCACCAAAGACAAACCTTTCTCTTCGGCTGCCCTGACAATCGATTCGGCCAGAGGATGCTCTGAACCTTTCTCAACCGAAGCCGCCCATCGCAAGACCTGCTCTTTTTTAGAATCTGTTGTTGGGGAGAGAAGTATATCTGTAACCACAGGCTCTCCCTTGGTCAAAGTTCCTGTTTTGTCCAAGATGATCGCCTGTAAGCTGTGAGTCTGCTCAAGAGCAGTACTATTTTTAAACAAGATCCCATGCGTTGCGCCTTTTCCAACTCCCACCATAATGGATGTTGGAGTGGCAAGCCCCATGGCACAAGGACAGGCGATCACAAGCACCGCTGTCAAACGAATCAGCGCGGGAACAAAGCCACCAGAACCCAGACTCCACCACAAAACAAAGGTCAACAATGCAGCCAGAATAACACCGGGAACAAAATAAGCAGAAACTTGATCCACCACACGCTGAATCGGTGCTTTACTACCCTGTGCACGCTCGACTAACCGAATGATCTGAGCCAATGCAGAATCTTTACCAACGTTGGTTGCTTCCATACGCAACAAGCCATTTTTATTGAGTGTGGAGCCAATAACTTTATCACCGACCTGCTTAGATACAGGCAGACTTTCCCCTGTAATCATGCTCTCATCAACGGTTGTTTTTCCTTCCAGCACCAAACCATCCACAGCGATCTTTTCCCCAGGTCGGACAAGAACCACATCACCCGAAAGAACCTCTGCTACCGGGACATCGACCTCTTCGTCACCGCGAAGGATACGGGCTGTTTTGGGCTGCAACCCAATCAGAGATTTAATCGCTGCGCTGGTTCGCCCCTTGGCCTTGGCCTCCATCAGCTTCCCCAAAACAATCAGTGTGATGATTACGGCAGAGGTCTCAAAATAAACATGAGAACCCAAAGCGGATGAAGAATAAAAAGTTTTAGCGATCAATACCGCGACGCTATAGACGTACGCAACAGACGAACCCATTGCCACAAGCACATCCATATTCGCACTACCATTGCGAAGGCTTTTGTAGCCCCCAACATAATAATCCCACCCCACATAAAACTGGACAGGCGTTGCCAGCGCAAGGAAGAACCAGTTGACCCAGACAGCGTGTGCCCAACTCCCAAGCAAGCCAAAGTCTCGACTCATACTCAACACAAACAAAGGAAGTGAGAAGGCAATACCGATCCAGAGCCGCTTTTGCTGATGATGAAACTCGGCCTCTCTCGCGAGAGCCTCTGTGTCTTCGGCCTCTTCATGACGGGTCTCAATCACGTCATAGCCAGCCTGTCGAACCGCCTCCACAAGTTGCCTTTGCGTCAACACACCGGCAACCATTCTCACTCTTGCTTTTTCAGAGGCAAAGTTCACAGAAGCTTCCACCACTCCTTCTGTTCTTTGTAAAGCACCTTCCAATCCATTCGCACAGTTGGCACAATTCATCCCTAAAATGGGTAGCTCCACTTCCGTTGTGGGGATCTCATAACCAGCTTGCGACACCTTCGCCTGGACGTCTGTAAGCCACCCTGTCGAAACAACGGCAGGAACATAAGTCACAGTAACCTTCTCTGTGGTTACATTGACATCCGCAGCAACAACACCATCGGTAGACACCGCAGCCTTCTCAACAGAGTTTGCACAGTTGGTACACGACATACCCAGAACAGGCAACGTAAGTTGCTTTTGCTCAGACATAACAACACCTCATCTATCATAGTTCCTCATTTTTGTATTCTTTTCAGCACAGACGAAAGCAAAGAAGACGACTCCAGACACACAAAGGATACCTGTTGTTTGAAAACTTGCTGATTGGCTTCTGTCCTTGTGTCGCCTCTTTGTTGAATGTTGCGCCCTGCACAAAGGATACCTGTTGTTTGAAAGATCTCCTCAACAGTCTTTCTTTAAATACATAGAAGTGAACTCCAATACCATGACCTTTTTTTCACAAGAAGCAAGTTTCACTTCAATTCTCAGTGTTGAGAAGCAACTTAAAGCTTGTTTAAGAAGAAGTATCTTTGTGATACAATCGGTTTCCTTAAAGTGAGTGAGAAGAGTTTATTTATGGAGAACCTGATGAAGTGTCCCATTTGTAGAAAAGAAACCACACGACTCTTTCTCAAGCACAAGTGGTGGATCAGAGAGTGTGAGTGGTGTACACACCGCAACGCTGAATTGGAACCAACTCCATTGCACCTTGAACAAGTTTATGGCGATGATTATTTCGACGGTGGTGGCTCTGGCTATGTCGATTACTTTGGAGAGGCAAAGTTATTGCGTCAACGAGGCCAGTGGTACGCGTGTAAACTGCGTCGCCATATGCAGCCTGGACGATTACTGGACGTTGGTGCTGCCGCCGGCTTTATCCTTCAAGGATTTCTTGACAAGGAATGGCAAGGGGACGGTATCGAGCCCAACGTAATGATGGCAAATCACGCAAAAGAAGCTCTCCATCTTTCCGTCTGCACCACATCGTTGGAAGACTACGAAAATGATGCTCAGTACGACCTCGTCAGTATGATACAGGTCATCGCGCACTTTTTTGATCTGCGTCAGGCGATGAAGAAAGCCAGTACTCTTACCCGTTCGGGTGGACATTTACTGATTGAAACCTGGAACTACAAGAGCTTGACAGCACGATTTTTTGGTAAGAGTTGGCATGAAT
>JALTMC010000457.1:3386-4482 GCA_027005175.1 Myxococcales bacterium | reverse complement strand
CTTTTCCGCCGAAGCCTGTGGGCTTTCCGTTGCCTCCGGGGTCTGCGTGCCCAGCACCGCCTCCTGCGCCACCATTGGCACCTCCGGCCAAACCACCCGCTCCACCACCCGCTCCACCGCCTTTGGCACCTGGGGGTTGGCTGCCAGCGATATTACAGATACCACCGCCACCACCGATACTTCCACCGCCACCACCTGCTTTTCCACCAGCACCCTGGTTGTTGTTTTGGCAGTTGCTGGAGCCTCCGTCACCACCTGAAAGATCTAGCGTTCCAAGGACCTCTACCGTCTTTTTGACCAGGAGAAGCAGAGGCTTCTTTCCTATGACTTTGACGCGCTTTCCCACGGGGATGCGGAGGGTGAGTAATTCAAATTTACCATTGCCCTTCCAACCGGGAGAGGGAATTCCATCGATCTTACCCGTGTCTGTATTGATGGATGTGTTGATGGTGAAGAGAGTGGTGCAGTTCTCGTCTTTGGTGCCATTGCAGTTGTTGTCGATACCGTCGCCACAGATCTCTGTTTTTGTGGGCAACACTTGCCCCAAGCAGTCTGTTGGTTTGCCATCGTTGCAACTTCGCACGCCAGCTTTGCAAGGACCAACACCTTTGGTTCCCTTTGGACCAGCGTAACACGATTCGCTGGCCAAGCCGTTGTCTATCTTTCCGTCACAATCGTCATCGATCTTATTGCACAGCTCTTTGCGAGGAGCGACTTCGCCGACACACTTTCCAAAGGTTCCACCCACGCATTCTTTTTTACCAGCTTTGCAACCACCAACCCCTTTTGTTTTGGTATCTCCTGAATAACAATCTTCGGTGATGCCGTCAACAACACCATCACAGTCGTTGTCTTTACCATCGCAGATCTCCTTGGTTGGGAGGACGGCACCCACGCATTTGCCTGCCTGTCCGTCTTTGCAGGTTTGAATTCCTGCTTTGCATTCTCCTAGCCCTTTTGTCCCTGCGGGTCCACCGTAGCACTCCCCTGTAATGCCATCATCGACTTTTCCGTTGCAGTCATCGTCGAGCTTGTTGCATTTTTCTTTGCTGGGAGCGACTTCTCCGACACACTTATCCCACTTGCCATTGACACA
>JALTMC010000457.1:0-3376 GCA_027005175.1 Myxococcales bacterium | reverse complement strand
TTCTGGACCCCTTTGCGGCAGCTACCTTCATCGGTAACACCACATTTCTTTTGCTGGTTTTCCAGGCAAATGCAAGCGGGAGGAAGCTCGTCAACTACTTTGTTGCAGTTGTCATCGATCTTGTTGTCGCAGATCTCAGGAGCACCAGGATAGATGTTTTTGTTGTTGTCATCACAGTCTCGCTTGGATGACCAGCCATCACCGTCTTTGTCATCTTTGACGCACTTGCCGTTTTTGCAGACCTTGTCGTTGTCACACTTGTTGTCATCTTCACAAAAGAACTCCTTGATCTGGACAGATGAGTCGCAAGCTAAACTAGAAATCATCACCAAGGAACAAACGAAGAGAAACCAGGTATGCCTTCTTTGCATCTTTGTTCTTCCCACTGTCTTTGTGTGAGTTTAAATTCACAAACATTCAGAAACTTACAGTGTTGAAGTTACATGACTTGATGGTGTAAAGCAAGAATCCAAAGAGACTGGAGTGCGGTTTCGTTGCGTCGGTTTTTGTTTTGGGATTCTGCGCGGAAGTGGCCTACGCACCCGAAAGCACCCCACACTGAAAGCACAGGGCAGGCAGGGAGATAGATGGGGGATGGCAGGGAAATAGATGGGAGATGGCAGGGAAATAGATGGGAGATGGCAGGGAGACAGATGGGGGATAGCAGGGAGATAGCAGGGTGTTAGTGAGAGCAGCTTCCGCCTCCGCAGCAATGTCCACCGCCGGATGGTTTGGGGGCAGGCATGGGGGCTAGGCCACCGCCTGATTTTCGGAGCATTAATTGGCCTCCTGAGATCATACGTTGAATGGGGGAAGAGGATGGTGTTTTTCCAGGATCTGTTCCAGAACGTTCACACAGTTCACCCCAGGTGACGAGTTTTTCACTCATTTTGTGGAGGACTTCCACGGTTTGCTCATTTTCTGGGCAAAAGTACTCATAAGTTGGCATCAGATGTCTCCTGTGGCTGGGATCGCATGAGCGACTACTTTCGTGCCGGTGTGGTGTAGAGGATGCTGTCGAACGCTTGTTTGAATTTGTTGAAGCTGACCGCGCCGACCATCTTTTTGCCATTGACCACAAAGGTGGGGGTTCCATTGATGCCCCACCAGCGTGCTTGTTCGTAGTCATCGTCAACAAAGTCTTTGTACTTTCCGGTGTTGAGGGCGGCGGTAAAGCGTGTCATATCGAGACTCAACTGCCTCGCATAATTGAGTAGGTCAGCACGTTTAAGGTTTCTTTGGTTCTTGAAGAGAAGATTGTGATACTCCCAAAATTTCCCTTGTTCGTGGGCAGCCAAGGATGCCTGTGCGGCGAGGTGTGCGTCTTTGTGTGTTTTGATCGGCAGGTGTTTGTATACAAATCGGATTTGTTTGCCATAGACCTTCTTTAATCGGGCAACTGTGGCAGAAGCTTTGCTGCAAAATCCACACTCGAAGTCGGAGAATTCAACCACTGTGACACGCGCATTTTTCGGACCAAATCCTGGATCGTTTGCACGTAGGGAGAGCTTGATCTTTGTGGGATTCTTGGGGGGGACAAGAGCGACGGTGGGCACAGGTTTTTTGTTGAGAATGGCATCAATGACGTTTTGGAATTGAAAGAGAGGTTGAGCACCCAACAGAGGATATCCGTTGACGTAGAATGTCGGGGTGCTGTGTACACCCACCCGATCTGCCACCGCTCGGTCTCGCTCTACAACCTTGCGATATACCCCGGCTTGGAGTTCTCTTCGAAATCGTTTGACATCCAGACCTACTTTTTTGGCAAGGCGAAGATAGGTTTGCATTCCCAACTTGTTGGAGTTCTTGAACAGTTCGTTATGATACTCCCAGAATTTTCCTTGGGCATGAGCGGCCATGGAGGCTTGTGCTGCGATGTGTGCATTGGGATGATTGGAGAGAGGCTTGTGCTTGAAAACAACCCGAACCTTGTTTCCGTAGAGTCTGCGAACGGCCTTCATGATGCGTCCACCACGAGCGCAGTATTTGCACTCAAAGTCTGAGAATTCGACCACTGTGATCTTTGCATCCTTGGGGCCAATCGAAGGATCTGTTGGGGTCAAGGGGACCTTTCGATAGCCTGATGGAGCTTGCTCTTTGCGGCGAGTGGGCATTACAAACTTGGGTGGAGTTCGGTTGGCGCGTGTCGCGTTGATGACCTTCTCAAAGTAGGAAAAAGGCAGGGCTCCTGGGATCTTGAAACCATTCACAAAGAAGATCGGTGTACCGTTGACGCCCAAACGCTGGGCCTCTTTCATGTCTTTTTCCACTTGTGGCTTGTATTTTCCGGAGGTAAGTTCAGACGTAAACTTCTTCATATTCAGCCCAAGCTCTTTGGCATAAGCGATGAGATCATTTCGCTTGAGCTTGCGCTGGTTTTGGAAAAGTTTGTCATGGTACTCCCAAAACTTACCTTGTGCGTTCGCAGCCAAGGAAGCTTGGGCCGCCAGTGGCGCATTCTTATGATTGGCCAAAGGCATATGCTTGTAGACGATGCGGATGTCTTTGTAGGTATCTTTGATTCGTCGAATCACACCGGAACCTCGCGCACAAAACGGACATTGAAAGTCCGAAAACTCAACAATGGTGATCTTGGCTTTTTTGGGTCCCCAGCTAGGAGACCCTTTGGTCTGGATACTGCCCACTCGGACATGTCCTGCATCTGCAACTTCGCCTGGGCTTCGCTTGATGCCAAGGATCTTATCGATTACTTTGCTAAACGTACGGAAGGGCTGAGCACCGATAATCTTTTTGTTGTTGATAAAGAATGTGGGTGTGGCCAAAGCTTTCATCAGGCTGGCCTGGATCTGATCAGCATCAACATACTTCTTGTATTTTCCTTCATTCAGCTCCTTGGTGAAGCGGGCAACATCAAGCTTGAGATCGCGTGCATACTGAATGAGATCGGCTTTCTTAAGACGGCTTTGGTGAGCAAATAGCTTGTCGTGATAGGCCCAAAATTTTCCCTGCGCGTGTGCTGCCATCGATGCTTGGGCTGCAAGATGAGCGTTTTTGTGGAAATTTAATGGCAGGTGTTTAAAGATGATCCGAACCCGATCTTTGTAAGCCCGTCGAATACGGTCGAGTAGGCTAACACCACGGGCGCAAAACGGGCATTGAAAGTCAGAGAATACAACCACGCGCACCTTGGCACTTGTCGGGCCTGCGCTTGGAGCCCCCACCAAAGAGATCGTCTGATCTCCTTGCTTCATAGATGTCCAGGATGGACGATCTCCATTGGCCTGTGGAGCGCGTGGTGCCGGGCGACGGACCACAACACGGGGCGCTGGCCTCGGAGTCACACGGACTACAACTTTGGGGCGGGGGGCTGGACGACGGGCCACAACGCGGGGGGCCGGGCGACGGGCCACAACGC
>JALTMC010000456.1 GCA_027005175.1 Myxococcales bacterium | reverse complement strand
GGATCGATGACCTTTGATTCCGACAAATCCGGCCTCTGAGGCTTCTGCGACAAGTTTTTTCTCCAGTTCTTCGGAGGGCAATCGAAAGCTGATGTTCATGATGGAGCGACTGTCTTTTCTCGCGTGTCCCCGAAAGAACTCAGGTTGGGAGTCGATCATATCGTAGAGCATAGCAGCCTTGTTGCGATTTTGTTTCCCAATGACCTTGAGTCCACCTTGTTCTTCGAGCCACTCTGCGACCAAGGAGACTATAAAGATATTCCAGACAGGGGGAGTGTTGTAGAGAGAGTTGGTCTTGATAAAGGTGTCGTAACGAAGCATCGCGGGCAAGTGTTCGGCCTTTGCCTTTTTGGCAAAGGAGTCTTTGAGCAGCACCATCGTCACACCAGCGGCCCCCAGGTTCTTTTGAACACCGGCATAGACCATAGCAAAGGGGGTGATATCGAATTCGGTGCTAGCGATATCCGACGACATATCAATGACCAGAGGAACATCACCCGACTCGGGCCAGGAATGCCATTGTGTCCCATAGATGGTGTTGTTGGAGGTGATGTGAAGATAGCAATCATCCTCACGCAAGCTACCTTCCGGGATCGAGGGGATATAGTTGTAGGTCTGTTCCTGGCTAGAAGCGAGAATACGAGTTTCACCAACCAAGGAGGCAGCCTCTACCGCCTTATCAGACCAAGTTCCAGTATCCACATAGGCCGCAGAAGTGGTCAAAAAGTTCATGGGAAGCATAGCAAACTGCATCCGCGCCCCTCCCTGACAAAACAGGATATGGTAGTCGTCGGGAATCCCAATAAGCCGACGCAGCCGGGCTTGCAGCTCTTCCAGGATCTTCACAAATTGAGGAGAGCGATGGCTAACCTCCATTATCCCCATACCCCAACCGTAAGCATCGAGGATCGCATATTGTGCTTTTTCCAACACAGATTGAGGCAATGCAGCCGGTCCGGGATTAAAGTTAAACACTCGTTTCATCTGTAAAAACTCCCTTGTTTGAGCACATACCCTACAACTCTCATGAGAACTCAGCTTCTGTACAAAAAATCCGCTCAGTTGTATACCAACATGCAACAATTGTCTACGAAAGAAAGGGAGATTTTATGTCGACATTGCCCCCCCGAAGCGAGGTCCCTCAAGAGGATCGATGGAACCTGGAAGCCCTGTTTGCTCACGATCAGCTGTGGGAACAAGAATTCACGGAGGCCAAACAATGGCTGGCAACCGTCAGCACCTGGAAAGGGCGATTGCACGAATCACCTCAGATCGTTTGTGACGCGCTGAAGGATATGTTTGAGGCCTACCGACAGATCCATAAATTGTATGTCTACGCCCACCTGCGGAATGATGAGGATCTTGGCAACAGCCAATACAAGACCCTGTTTGAACGTGCCCGAAAGCTCTACTTCGACTTTCAGACCACCGCCTCCTTCTATTCCCCAGAATTGCTGGAGTTGCCAGAAGAGACTCTCAAAAGCTGGAGCAAAGATCCAGTGCTTGAGACGTATCGTGTCTATATGCGAGACTTGCTGCGTAAAAAGCCACATACCTTGCCACAAGAACAAGAGCACCTGTTGTCGATGGCTGCTGAGCCTCTCTCCAACTCTACCCAGATCTTCAGTATGCTCAACAACCTTGATATACCGGAATTTTTTGGTCAAGTTGATGATGAAGAAGGCAAGCAGCTCCAACTCTCCCACGGTCAGTATGGTAAGCTCACAGAATCATCCAACCGCGAGGTACGTCGCAACGTCTTTCATCAATACTTTAAGGCCTTCCAACAACACAGAAACACTCTCGCTACCGCACTCGAAGGTCGGCTCAAGGCCAATATTTTTCTGGCCAAAGCACGCAACTACCCCTCTGCTCGTGAAGCTGCATTGTTTACAAACCAAATCCCAACCAGCGTATACGACGGCCTGATCGACGCGATCCATGAACATCTACCCGACTTCTATCGATACATGGAGTTACGTAAACGTGTTCTCAAGCTAGACCCCTTTCATATCTACGATATGCGAAACCCCATTGTCTCGGACATCAACCTGACCTACAACTGGAACGAGGCCGAAACGATGATGCTAGAGGGACTACAGCCCCTCGGGAAAGACTATATTGAGACCATGCGTCACGGCCTCAAGAATGGCTGGGTCGATCGATATGAGAACACCGGAAAACGTTCTGGGGCTTATTCTTCAGGCTGCTACGACTCCATGCCCTACATCCTCCACAACTACACAAAGACACTGGGATCGGTGTTCACGTTAGCTCATGAGTTGGGCCATTCGATGCACTCTGCTTTGGCAAACCAAAGACAGCCTTTCCACACCTCTGATTACTGTATCTTTGTTGCAGAGGTTGCCTCCACCACCAACGAAGCTCTGCTCACGCATCACCTGCTTGAACAAACAGATGATCCAAAGGTACGAATCTATCTGATTAACAACTACCTCGACGATTTCCGTGGCACCATGTTCCGACAAACCATGTTTGCTGAGTTTGAACGAGATATCTATGCAACGGTAGAGTCCGGCTCTGCCGCACTCACCGCAGACCACCTTGATCAAACCTACCTCGAACTTGTGAAGAAGTACCACGGCGACACGATAGCCTGGGATGATGAAGATGCCCCTATCGCTTCGGAGTGGTCGCGTATCCCACACTTCTACTACAACTTCTATGTCTACCAGTATGCCACAGGCATGGCCGCTGCAACGACTCTCGCCCGAAAGATCCTTGAAGAAGGAGAGCCTGCTGTCAAACGGTACCTCAACTTTCTCAGCTCTGGTGGCTCCGATGATCCCCTGGTGCTACTACAAGGTGCTGGCGTTGACCTCACCACTCCACAGCCTGTTCGTGAAGCACTCTCTGTCTTCCGCACCTACCTGAATGAGCTGGAACAGCTTCTTGAAGCCTAAGAGCCCCACTTCGTTCGAAGTCACGACTTATCAATCCCCCAGATCAAGTCAAACGTTTCCAGCAAACGAGAGACTTGGTCACGAAAGGTCTCTGGCGCGACGACGTGATGGCCAACTCAAGTCAAACGTTTCCAGCAAACGAGAGACCGATGACCCACAGCAATCCTACCCTTCAACAGCTCGGTGAGTTTGGCCTGATCGAACGGATCAAACAGCTCTTGCCACCTGCTCCCCCATCTGTCTTCGTGGGTGTAGGTGATGATGCTGCGGTATGGCAGCCCACCACAGGAAAAGCACTGACCTTAACGTGTGACTGTGCTGTGGAAGGCCGACATTTCCCCAAGCTAAAGGGCCAAAGTCTCGCGTTTATCGAGCAAATGGGACGGCGTGCCGTTCATATGAACCTGAGCGATATCGCCTCCATGGCAGCGGACCCTCGATTCGCCTTGGTGGGACTGGCTTTGCCCTCGAACCGCACAGTGGAAAGTATTGAAGCTCTGTACCGGGGCATAGTACAAGCATTCACAGAGTTTGATGTGACAGTGGTTGGTGGCAACATCACATCAACGTCAGGACCCCTCTTGTTTCATATCACCTTGGGTGGTGAAGTAACGCCAAACCTGGCAGTCTTGCGCACAGGCAGTCAGCCGGGAGACCACATCGGTGTGACCGGATTTCCCGGAAACTCAGCAGCAGGTCTGCATTGCTGGCTGTCAGAAACTCCACTTCCATCCGGAACAGAAAGCTTGCTAGACGCCTACCTACAGCCCAACGCCCGTGTGAAAGAAGGCTTGTGCCTTGCTCCCTATGTTCACGCAATGACCGATATTAGCGATGGATTGCTCCTTGACTTACAGAACTTGCTAGTGCCTGAACATCTGGGTGCTGTGTTGCATCAGAAGAAGCTGCCACTCCACCCATCGATGAAGACGTTGACCCAGCACCTCAAACAACCCTCCCATCAATTTACCTTTGCAGCCAGTGATGACTACGAGCTGCTATTCACCGCTCCCCCCCATGCCATACCCGCTCTGGAACAGGCTTATTACGCCTTGCCCAACGTTCCACCGCTCCATTGGATCGGCACAGTCACCGAGTCCTCCGGCCTTGTCCTTGCCAACGACGAAACAAAAACCCCCTTGACAATCCAGGGATGGGAACACTTCCAAAACGCTCAAAGAGCGATCACCCCATCCTAAGCTCATCCAAGCGAGCCCACATGATCCACATTGTTCGTTGCGAGAGAAACAAAGCCCGAGCACATGATTCACATTGTTCGTTGCGAGAGGAACAAAGCCTGAGCACATGCAAGAAAGAAATACCCCTGAATCGGGAAGCTAACCCCATCAACAAGACGGAGAGTTGACATCATCTATCATATCAAACATACAGAAGAGTGCCCAATGAGATCCTCACAATGCTCAACGAGAGACAGGTTGACATCATCTATCATATCAAACATACAGAAGAGTGAGGCTGCCGTGGAGCTCAGCGGCAATGAGGGAAACAGCAGGGTTGATCTGTGGGCACCAGTTGTTTTTGTAGATGAGATAGATCCAGCCTGGCTCAATGAGGGAAACGATGAGGCTATACTTGAGGCTATACTTCTTCTCTATGATTGTACTTTTGGGGTGCATCTCTGTGGCCTGCTCGCAAGTGAAGCCAGAGCTTGATGAAGAGATCACAAATGATAGTGGGGGCTTGCCAGGCAAGGAGAGCACACGCGACGCCTCTCCCGATGAAGGTGCTGTTGAAAAGAATCGTTCGTGGGAGATTCACCACTATGAGACCAACCAGAAGATCCCTTCTACAGCGGCGATACCACAGGTCAGTCCAGATGCTGAAATTATAGTCACTCGCCGCACAAAGAATAATTTTGAATCCAAACACTTTACAGGACCAAAGGTCTGCTCCAGTTGTCATGATAACCTGAAAGATAAGGTGGGTGAGGATGTCTCCATTATCAAGAGTTGGTCCTCGACGATGATGGCGAATGCGACGAGAGATCCATTCTGGCAAGCCAAGGTCGAAAGTGAGATCAAACGAACACCGAACCTCCGTGCCGTTATCGCTGAAAAGTGTACTCGTTGTCATGCACCGATGGCCCACGTGGAGGCAAGCAAAGCCGGGCATAGCATAGAGATGTTTGGCAAGGGCATTCTCAATCCTACCAACCCATATCACGCTCTAGCAATGGACGGTGTGAGCTGTACCTTGTGTCATCAGGTCAAAGACACACCCAAGTTAGGCACACTGGCTGGAGCCTCTGGGCAGTTTGAGATCAAGAGCTTTGCTTCTCAAAATCTGAGGCTGCTGTTTGGTCCTTATATGGACCCATTAATCGAACCGATGCAAAGCAACGCGGGATACAAACCTACCGGTAGCAAGCATATCTCAGAATCCAAACTATGTGCGACCTGTCATATGCTAAAGACCCCCTTTGTCGATGCCAAAGGAAAAGTCGTACCAACCTCTGTCAACGATTATTTCCCCGAACAAATGGCTTATGAGGAGTGGAAACAAAGTAGCTATTTTAAAAACAAGCTATGGCAACAAAGCTGTCAATCGTGTCATATGCCCCCCTCGAAAGACGTAGCTCTCTCATATGGCCCACCATGGATCACGAAGCGTGCACACTTTGGAAAGCATACCTTTGTGGGAGGCAACCGATTCATGCTACAGATGATGAAGGACAATCGCCAACTTCTCGGGATTACCGCAAACAACTTTGATTTCACCATCAGCAAAACAATGAAAAAGCTCACAACCTCAGCTCGTCTGGCAGTGACCGAGAAGAGTTTCTCCAGAGGCCGATTGCTGTTTCGTGTAAAGATCTATAACTTAGCAGGTCACAAGCTACCTACAGGCTACCCATCCCGACGTGTCTTTCTTCACGTTGTGGTCAAAAATAGCCAACAGAAGATCGTCTTTGAATCGGGAAAGAGCCTCGCAAGTGGCTATATTGTCGGGGTAGATGCTGACCTGAATGCCACAAAATACGAGCCCCATCACAACACCATCACTCGCCCTGACCAAGTTCAGGTCTACGAAAGTATTATGGCAAATACAGAGGGCACAGTCACTTACACATTATTACGTGCCGCACGATACATCAAAGACAACCGCATCCTTCCTCACGGTTTAAACAAGGAGACCGCCACCAAAGACATCAAAGTCCAGGGTGCCGCAGCACAAGACCCTGATTTCATCGGTGGTTCCGACATTGTCACCTACGACATCAAGGGGCTCCCCCAAGACAAGTACCAGGTAGATATCGCATTAAAGTACCAAAGCATTTCCTATCGTATGGCATTGGATCTCTTCCGAGACAAAGAGGGTCCTTATGTGAAACGCTTCTTATCTCTGTACAACAAGTCCAGTATATTTATCGACACCATCACATCGACCTCTTTTAAGTAGACATCCGGTGCAAAGCCTTTACAACGTGGCAAGCCATCAAGTTTGACGTTTCTACACAGTATGGTTTTCTTTCGGTGTCGAAAGCGTTATATTGCGCGAGGAGCTGAGGTTACTCTACGAATGAAAACTCGTACGATACGAAAGATATGCAAGTCCCCCAAAGTCGTGACAGGAGCCAATCTATGTCTTTGATTCAACCTTTTCGAGCACTTCGACCTGCCCCTGCGTACTCCGCAGAAGTCGCGTCTCCTCCCTATGATGTGTTGTCGGCAGCAGAAGCCCGTGAGATTGTGGCAGAGAGGCCACACTCCTTTTTACGAGTCGTTCGGGCGGAAGTAGCCTTTGACTCTGACTCCAACCCATACAGTGATGAGATCTACACCCAGGGGAAGCAGGTCCTTCAGCAGTACCAGAAAGAAGGAACCTTACAACGCGACAAGACGCCCTGTTATTACATCTATCGCCAGCAGATGGGAGAACATGTCCAAACAGGCGTGGTTGCAGGTGCTTCTTGTGCAGAGTACGACAACAAAGCGATCCGCATCCATGAGTATACACGACCCGCCAAGGAGTCCGATCGAATTCGTCATATTGAAACACTGGCAGCTCAAACAGGTCCGGTGTGGCTGGCCTATCGAGCTGTGGCACAAATCGATCGTGAGGTAGAGCGGTTGTCACAAGGAGAGCCTGCCTTTGATTTCACGGCCCCTGATACTATCAAACATACCGGGTGGGTTGTGGAGAAAGAACAGGATATCCAACTCCTTCAACAGATGTTTCAAGAGCATGTTCCACTACTCTATATTGCAGACGGACACCATCGCTCCGCTGCCGCCAGCTGTGTCGCTCAAAACTGGCGAGACCAAAAGAAGGTCAGCGCAGAACATCCATCACAGTTTTTCTTGAGTGTCATTTACCCCCACAACCAGCTCAAGATCCTGGCCTATAACCGACATGTTCATGATCTGAATGGCTTGTCCACCGAAGCCTTCTTCGAACAACTCTCCACAACGTTTACAAGAATCCCTCTACAACCCCAGGAGCCCATCACTCCTCCTGAACGTCATCAATTTTCCATCTTTGTTGATGGCTCCTGGCATCGCTTAACAACCCGGCCTGGAATATTCCAGGCCGACGACCCTATCGATGCACTTGATGTACAGATCTTACAGACACGTGTTCTCGCCCCAATTCTTGGAATTGAAGATCCTCGAACCTCCGAACGTATCGACTTTGTAGGCGGAACCCGTGAACACAAAGAGTTGGAGCAACGCGTCCAAAAGAAAGGTGGTATTGCTTTTGTATGTTACCCTACCTCCATCGAAGAACTTTTTCATGTCTCTGATGCAAACCAAGTGATGCCTCCCAAATCAACGTGGTTCGCACCCAAACTTCGCTCAGGCTTGTTTACCTATCTCCTGGATTAAAAGAAGCAAGCAATAACCTTTCAACCCACCTTTCCATCACTCTTCTTAAGGAGTTCCAAACCATGAAAAACAAACTCAGCCTTCCCTCAAGCTTCCGAAAGATACTCCTGACCCTCACCATTCTTGCATTCACCTGGACCTCTCTCCCACAAGCCAACGCTCAGATCTCAAAAAAGAAACCCACCAAAAAGGTCGCAAAGAAACCCACCAAAAAGGTCGCAAAGAAACCCACCAAAAAGGTCGCAAAGAAACCCACCAAAAAGGTCGCAAAGAAACCTACCAAAAAGGTCGCAAAGAAACCCACGTCCGATCGTAGCCGAGCACAAAAGCTGTATGAAGCAACAACCAAAGATTACAACAAAATGCTTGGGCAGCAAGTGAAGTCAGATGTTTTGGAAAAGCAGAAAAAGGAGTTTGCAGCAAAGCAAAAGACATTCTCTTTGGTGTCGAAGAAGTTGTTGAAGTTGACCACGATGTCCGACAAAGGGTTAGCGGTGTGTGCCTACCTGCGTTTAGGGATCGGTAACGCAGAGATGGCAGAAGCGATTAGCGAATCCCCTCTCCCCAAGCGCAAGGGTAAGAAGTGGAGCAAGGCTGAAGCCAAAGCGTATCGAGCAAAGTTGAAAAAAGATGTCAGCAATAAGTATCTTGCTCAAGCCTCGACTTACTACAAAAAGGCCATCGCCCTGGCGATCAAAGCCAAGATAAAAAACAACTGCGCTCTCAACGCCCGACAAGCCCTTAAAGCACATGGCCAATAAGTTGAGCCATTTTCCTAGGATCGTTGATCCAACAACCTTTACAGCTTTCTTGTTGGCTCGCGAACCCTACGATATATTAAATTGTCGGCATCATTCAAACGTCCTTAACACTGCTCTTACTTGTATGGGAGTAATACACTTGAATTTGATTGGCCTACACATTGACATGCCCGCCGGACGAAAGTCCAGCTTTGTGAAGAGAAGTACACCTCCGGTGCACTGGGTCTATTCGCCCTTGGGCGAACTGCATTTTTGAGTGCTCCTTCAGGAGTACTTTGAGCCGTCAGAGCCGGACTTTCGTCCGGCGGAACATAGAGTGGCGTGCCGTATCCTATCAACCAAAGTGTCAAACACGAATCCCCCACATCGGAACAATCCCAGATTATCTATATGTAAATATTGTTGAGTTGTCGATCCTAAAGCACATGGCCAATAGATTGAGCCATTTTCCTTAAAGCACATGACCAATAGGTTGAGCCATTTTGCGATACTGACAATCTTTGCGGACTCTCTCTATAAGTTGAGCCATTTTGTGATGCCGATGGCCTCTAGTTCTTCTCGGTAAACCTGCACTAGAATCATGTCACAGATCTTTTCTGTATAAAAGCTGTGAAAGACAGCATGTCGTAGTTCTTTACTCACAGGGGAGTCCACCTCTCCCTCCACAGTCCATCGACAACGTGGGGCCCATGATACAGCCTTCTTCTCCATCTCCAAAGTATACGGAAAAACTCGACAGATCCAGGGTCGATGCTGGTGAATGGTACAGTCTCCACAAGAGGAAAGAAAGGTACAGGTACTGTCTTCCTTTTGCTTGAGAACAGGAAAGACTCGCCAGTGAAAAGAGTTGACCATCGCCTGTAACATCGGCTTTTGGGCCAGGGTCTCCGGTGAGAATATCGGTTTTTCCAAGGTGAAGCGGTCGGTCCAACCTCGATCAACAAAGAGAGCCACATCCACTAAGCGAAGCAGCACCGTATTGTGTGGACCTTGACAGCAGTTGTCTCCACAGTTGGCACAGTCAGGAATTTGAGTATCGGGAAACAAAAAGGACCACTCTGTGGGGTTAGGAGGTGAGAAGTCAAACTCCCGATGTAGCTTCCACAGCCGCCACCCATGCCGCAATTTCCGAAGGGATCGCTCTTCGTACTGCCGCCACAACGATCGTACTTCGCGCTCCATCAAACCACTTTGTAACACTCGTGAAAAAGACATGGACTTTACTTGACCCGATGCAATACTCGTAAACAAGACATGGACTTTACTTGGCTCGATGCAATACTCGTGAAAAAGACATGGACTTTGTTTGGCTCGAAGTCGCGAATGTTTGTTAGAAGCTGTGATTTCTGTTCACTTTTTTTTGGGCGGTGGATAGGAGGGTCTGGGGATCGCCGAACGATTCGGTGGAGGAAGAGGAGGACGTGTCCCACCATGAGGCAGAGGTAGGATGTCTGTACTTTCAGGGGGAGGTACGGTTGGAGTATACCCAGGTGTGGTTGCTCCTAAGGGCGACGGATGATTGTTCTGTGGTTGAGCAGCGACAGGAGGAGGAAATGTGGGGCTTCCTTGCCAACGATCACCAGAAGACGCGCTTGGTTGTGCTGAAGCCTGCCTCCACTCCTTTTGAGCCTCATGCCCCCCCATTCCAGGTTGTGCTGTGTGTCCATGACCTGCACCCTGTGACGCAAAGGGATTCTCTGTGGTAACAACAGGCTCATTGGCCCCAGGATAAGCCGATTTTTTCTGACCTTTTTTCCTCACAATCAGGGTAGATTGCCCCGCCGGGACAGACTGTGCGATGACGGATGGTTCTTGTGTATCCTTCCCATTGAGTAGGCGTTGTTGGTTGTACATTCGATCCAACAACAGACCGAGCCCCAACTGCTTGGCATCTGCAACACCCCGCTCAAGGATATGAGCAGCAGTGTGAGAGAATCCACTTGCAAACAAAGCACGAGTCAATGCCAGCAGGGAAGACAACTGATTGGTAGCATCACCCACCTGCTTAAACATCTCCACCGATTTCAAATAACAGTAAGTGATAATCCCACCTTCTGGAAGTTGGGAGGGAGGTTGTTCAAAGATCTGCAGCGCATGCTGGGGAGACATTCCAGAAGCTGTTTCGCCAAGGAAGTGATAGGTTAATCCTCGAATTTGTGGGGTCGTTTCGTGCAATCTCTGCGATGCAATACGAGCGTAACGAAGCGAGTCTTTGGACTGTCGTACAAGAATCGAAGCCGCTGCCATAGCCGCTGCCACGGGGGCGATCAGAGAAGCCTCCCCCGACACTCTGCAGTATTGCCAAGCTTCTTGCAAAAGAGTCAGAGCTTTTTGGGCATTGCGTTGACGCAAGAATGCATGAGCCAGATGCGTCAATGTTTCGACCAAGAGCCGGTAAGCTTCACGTGGTCGAAGAATGCCAGCCGCCTTCTCCAACAAGGGTATCGCCCCTTGTTCATCCCCTGCTGCAAGAAAGAACTCCCCTTGCCGAATCATCGCGACAGCAAACAGTAACGGTCTATCGATCGCTTGGTACAAGACAACTGCATCTTTCACGGCCTGCACTGAGTCTGCCCACTTCCCCTCTGTGCGATACATCCAAGCCACAACAAGGAGATAAGCACCTCTCTCCAAGGAGTGAGGTGAGGGCTCTTCCAAGAGGTAAGGCTGTGCTTCTTTAATATGAGTGAAGGCATCCGAAACACTCCCCTGCATTAAAGCAATTCGTGCCAACTGCAAACGGCTCTCAAAAAGTAATTTTGATTCATTGGCCTGCTTGGCAAGTGTCTGTGCATTGAGAGCTGTGCTTGAAGCGATAGTCAGTTCCCCCCGGCGAGCTTGGCACTCCGACACTTTCAGAAACAACCGAGAACCCCAATGTGGATCTGTCAACTGCCAACTTCGCTGCAACGCAGACTCATACAACTGTAACGCCGCACCCAGATCACCCATCTGCTCGTAAGCTTGTGCAGAAAGGTAGAGCATCTGCAAGTTCGTCAGTGGATTGTATGCATCGGCCTGCTCCATATTTTCCGACAACAGGGAAAGAGTCTGTCGGCATTGATGGCGTTGGAAAGATTTCTCGGCTGCTCCAAGCAGCTGACGTGCAGCCTCTCGGTGTTGACCCGCCAGCTTGAGATGGCGAGCTAGCTCGGGAATCAGTGTCTTTTCACGATCGCGGGTTAACAGCCACTGTGAAATCGACTGATGCATCTTTTGTCGTACGGTGGAAGGTAATTGTCGCATACAGATATTGCGCAACAGCCGATGCTGAAATCGATATTCCTGGTCCCCGACAATGGAGGAGACGGTCAACGGTTCGATCAAGCCCTTGCTTTCGAGTTGTTGTAGGCACTCACGGCGATCATCAACATGGGATATCATGAGGCCCTCTTGGAGCCCCCAGTTCCCGTCTCGAATCTCCAAACGTTCGAGGGCCTCCACGCTTCCCTTCCAAAATCGGTCACCCACCACGGCTGCTTTTCGAAGCGTGTCTTGTTCCAGGTTGCTGAGAGTCCGTAAGCGTCGAAGGATCGAATGCTCCACGCTCTGTGGTAAAGAGGGGTGATGAGACCATGTCATCTCTCGCTTGCGTGCCTGTGGATCCAGCAGGTGCTGCACCATGGTCAAGATAATCCTGGGATTCCCCTCCGACTGTTCAACCAGGCGAGCCAACTGTTCATGATGCAAGCGAGAATCCGGCCAAACGCTCTCCACCAACTGATAGCATTCCTGAACCGACAGAGGCTCAAGTTCGAGTCGTATCGCGTTGGGCAATGTGGAAAATAGAATCTCTTCGTATTCTCCCGGACTGGACAAGATCACGATCATTAACTGAGGGGGTGGTTGGCGCAAAAGACGATTCAGAAGCTCCAGACTCTGACGATCCAGAAGGTACAAATCATCCAAAGCCAGCAGAACAGGAGCCTCCATCGTTGAAGCTCGAATCAACCACTCCATCGACTGCATCGATTGCTTGTCTGTTCTTGAGGATTCAGAGAGCAACTCAAGAAGGGCGTGTGCTCGCCACCCAGGAACAGATTCTCCGGGCATTCCAGGTTGTTTGCTCAAACGCAGAAAGCGTTCGGGTAGACCTGTGGTGGGCTCAATCCCTAAAGTTTGAAGGTGACTGGTCAATAAGCTCGCCAAGTAAGGAGAGTCGCTTGCTTGTGGTGGGCACCAAGCTCCCCCGCCACCAAAAAACAGCATGGAGTCTGGAATCTGTTGAAGCCACGTCTTGAACAGACGGGTTCGTCCGCTACCAGGCTCACCCAAGATCAACACCTTCGGCGACGCACCTTGTTGTGTAGTATGGAACCAGTGCTGGTTCAATGTCGCAAGTTCGATCTCTCGTCCTACCCATGCTGGTTGAAGGGTCGCACGTTGCTCTCTTTCCGTTTCGCTGGGCCAAGCATGTGTGTCATCGAGTTCATAAGCTGGTTCTTCCAGGCTGGGCAATACCACCTCCTGACAGGAGAAAGCCTCCCCAGCTAGCTGGTATGTATTCCAATCCAACCAGATCCGATCGACAGGCATACCACGCAGCAAACGTTGCACTACAACAAGAGCATCATCAAGACCACTTGAGCTAGAATTGGCGGTGGTGATCACACAGCGTCCCCGAACTCGGACAACGAGAGGAGGTTCATACCGCAGGAGGACATCATTGAGGATGTGTTCGGAAGTTTGAACAAGCTGCTCAAGCCCCCCCTGTCCTTGGGGGTGTGCAACGATCCAGTCTTCTTTTCGCTCATCGATATCAAGGCCAGCTTCATGCATGGTTCGAACCAGGGTATCCGACAGTTCCTTCAAGACCTGAAGTCTCTGACCATGTCGCAAGGGTGCACGACCTTGCACGGACTCAGCGTCCAACTGCCACACCATATAAGAAGGTGAGCTGTCTGTAGCTGCGAAAGAGTCTGTGTGCTCTCCTTTGTCATCCTCACCTTCGGAACGATGGACCCAACGCCCTCGAAAAGTATCGTTGTCTGGAACCACGGAATCATTGTAGGAAAAAGGCTCTACTCCTGAAGAAGCGATCCAACGCTGGTCGGGCTTATCTTCCTCGTCCTTGAGAGACTCCCGATTCCCCCATGTATGTTCATCACGAAACGCAGAGAGTTTGGCTTCATCCTCTTTCGAAAGGAGTGCATACCCCAACGTATGTTCCATCGGATCTTCCGAGTCCATCTCTTCCTCTGCAAAGGAGGATTCGATATCTTCAGCCATAAGAGGAACTGGCGTATCATCCCAATTTTCGAGAGCATCCAACTCATCCAGCTCTTCAACAACCTCTCGCTTGGTAGACACATCCCACGGACTGTTCGCAGCAGACAAACCACCAGCCTCTCCCCAGTCTCTTTGTGAGAGACGCTCTGTCGGCTCAGAGTCTGTTTCAGAAGCTTTCGACAAAGAGTCTGGAGAAAATCCCGGAATCACAACAGGATTGGCTTGGACAACTGAGTTGGCTTGAACAGCTGAGTTGGCTTGGATAGCTGAGCTGGCTTGGATAGCTGAGCTGGCTTGGATAGCTGAGTTAGCTTGGATAGCTGAGTTGGCTTGGTCTTGCTTTTCTTTGGCTGTTTCCTCTGTGGAGGTCTGCAACAGGGAATGAAGCTCTCGCAAATCAATACGATCTGTCGGAGCCGGTCGATGCAAGGAGGGTTTGGGCTTTTTGGTGGGAGTTGGAGTCACCTGAGATGTACTTTTCTGTACCTGAGATATACTTTTCTGTGTCGAGGAAGAAATATGAGGTGGCTTACCACCACTGATCGTCCTTCCTGAAGACGGCTGTGGACTCTGGGATAATGTTGTAGCGGGGGAACTGGCTACGACCTGTTTCCATGACTCTGGCTCCATGGAAGCCACAGTGGTCCGTTCCTCTGCCCGATAAATCTCCTCTTCATCCGGAGCAAAAGCAGGATTCGTTGGAAAAGCTTGTGGTAGAATCTCATCGGCCTCTTCCACTGTGGGTTGAAATGCTGGCTGGTCTCCTGTGGGGGCAGACCGTTGTAAGGCAGTCGCAGGCTCTGAAAGCTCTTCGTCCTCTGGTGTCAGAGGCTCATACTCCGACGTTTGTTGCAATGGCGAGCTGGCTTCTTGGGCTTCTTGCGTTGGATCCAAAAACCTATTTTGCCCAGGAGGCTGCTCCATCACCTCCGCATCATCATCTGTAAAGCCTACACCTGTATCATCCAACAACAACCGACTGAGTGCTTCATCCATATCACCCAGCACTAAGCTGTCTTCTTCGTCTTCTTCCACCAAAGAAAAGCGACCTGTTTTTTCTCGGGTTTCTCGGGTTTGCTTCGAGGAAGCTGGAGGTGGAGTCACAGACTCCGGTGAGGGAGAAGGAGAGGTTGGGGTCGCTTGGAGCTTTGGACGGGGCTTTGAACTCTCATGCTCAGAGGGTTCATACAACTGTGATATCTCTGACATGGAGGTGCCCAAGCTTGCATCAGGAGGAAGGTCATGGCCACACCCCATACAAGAAATGGCCATATCAGGATTCGAAAAAGAACAGTCAGGACATACCAACATCGCGGTTACTTTTCTTATTTTTTCTTGTATTTGGAGTTTAGCTTTGTTTCCTTGCCAGGTCGTACCTGAACTTTTTCGTCCCACACGTCACCATCTTTGGTAACAAAAGAGATTTGATGTGTTCCTGGCTTCACCACACGACGACTCAACTCACTCTTATCTGTGGTGATTCCATCAATATAAATCACAGCTTTCGGTGAAGATGTGATCGTCAAATAACCCTTCTTCAAAGGTACAACCTTAGAAAGCTTAAAAAGAACTTCGGCGGAGGGCTTCTTCACAGACCACTTCCACGTTTTTCGCAGTGGTTTGAAACCTTTACTTCGTAGCTCCAACCTCACAACCTTACTCGAAGAAGACAGGATTTTGGGCGTATTTCCCCTGAGTTTTCCATTCACAAACAAAGTTGCACCCAAAGGATTCGAGCTTACCCACAGAGAGTACGGCTTCTTTTTTGCAGAAGAGCGACGTTTGCGAACGTTGCCAGTTCGAGAGACCTTACGTTTTAAAGTGCCCCGGGGCTTCGGCTTTGGAGCCATAAGCTTCCTCTTCTTCACAGGCTCTTTTTGCTTTGGTGAACTCACAGGCAGACGCCGAAATGGAGCGGAGCGAATGTCTTTCGAAGCAGGAAGTTGTCGGGGAGTAACATCGCGCTTGGCAACAGTACCCTGTCCGGGGGCCACCCCCCGATTGGATTGAAACAATGTGGTATCGGGTGTAGGAGGCGGGACGAAAATAAGTAAGTACACAAGACCTGCCAAAGAGAGCAGCAAAAAGCCCCACATCAACAGCCATGTCTTAAGGTTGCTCTTTTTTGTTTTGTACTTTTGCTCCACTTCCAACGCAGGAGATTGACGTGAAGGTGACGGTCGAAGGATTGT
>JALTMC010000455.1 GCA_027005175.1 Myxococcales bacterium | reverse complement strand
AACCCCACAAACGAGCCTGTCGGTAAGGGAATGGGGTGTTAAAGCCGCCTTGACTCAATAAGGAGGTCCATGCTTTGTTCCGCGATGCTCGAAAGCAAAGACAGGGGGCGCAAAAGTCTATATTGTCGAGAGCATCAGTGATATGTGCAACAGCCACAGGGGCTGATTCCTTTTTGCTAAAAGACATAGCCTTTGACCTTGTGGTTCTGGACGAAGCAACACAGGCCCCTGACCCCATTGCATTGATTGCCCTATCACAAGCACCATGTGCGGTGTTGGCCGGAGATCCACACCAACTTCCGCCCACCGTGATCAGTCTGGAGGCAGAGCGCAAGGGTCTTGGAAGAACACTGTTTGAGCGACTGGCCGAGGAAGCCCAAGGAGATCTGCTGCGGTTACTGACTGTTCAGTACAGGATGCATGAGACGATCATGTCCTTTCCTTCGCAGAGTATGTACGACGGGAAATTACTCGCATCTCCCGCAGTCCAGCATCACCAACTCACCGACTTTCCCGAAGTCTCGGAAGACCCCTTGCGTCCTGGCCCACTTATCTTTCTCGATACCGCAGGCAAAGGTTGGGAAGAGAAGCGGGAGAGTGATGACCCAAGCACCTCAAACCCACAACAAGCCGAGCGAACCGTCGCTGAAGTGCAGCGTTTGCTGGGCCGAGGAGTCCCTCCCTCCGATGTCGCAATTATAACCCCATACAACGCTCAAGTTCGGCTGTTGCGAGAGCTACTCTCTCGTGAGATCTCCAACGGGCTGGAGGTGGGCAGCGTCGATGGCTTTCAGGGTCGAGAAAAAGAAGCCATTCTCATTGATCTCGTTCGAAGCAACGACGATGGTGAGATCGGCTTTTTAAAAGACACTCGTCGAATGAATGTGGCCTTAACACGGGCCAAACGCTTTCTACTCGTTCTGGGAGACAGCGCCACATTGGGCCTCCACCCCTATTACACAGCGTTCTTGGAGTCTGCTGAGAATTCCCAATCGTGGCGAAGCGCCTGGGATGATGACGCACCACCTTTTGAACAACCGTAGGATCGTTGTTCCAACAATTTTTACATGTTGTTCCTTGGCCCGCTAAGTCTACCGTATATTGTATTTTCGATATGTAAATCTTGTTGAGTTGGCGATCCTAGGTGCGCTTTGAAACAGTACAGACTTGATTTGTGTTTACTATTGAGATGAGCCTGAGCCTCAACATCCAACAACAACCTCACCCTTCTTTTGGACTGTCGCAAATTCGCAATGACTCCACGAAATCTCACCATCCTACCCATCCACGAATACTGCGAAAATCACTTTATGATCCGCCGGACGAAAGTCCAGCTCTGAGAAACGAAGTACCCTGAAGGGCACTGGTTCTGTATACAGAGTTTAGGAAAAGTGCTATACACCTCCTATACCATGAGTCATAAGGAGGTATCCGCAAGTAACGTTCACATTCGAAGAACAGGCCCAAGTAGATTCTCTCGTTGATTCTTCATGTAGAACGATAACCATAAGCACTTACTTCGAGTGACTTGCGACCTTGCCTACAGGAGTTTTTGATGAAACAGATCCCAGCCAAAGGTGTGCCCTCTGAAGAGTTATTTTCACAATTAGAGGGCTTTAAGCAGAACGATGTACGTTGGCGTGAAGGCAAAACCTGGGCCTATGTCTACGATCCAGGGGCAGAAGCGGCCGATGTTATCAAACGTGCTTATACCATGTACCTCACAGAGAACGGCCTGGATCCAACATCCTTTCCCAGCTTGCTGAAATTGGAGACCGAAGTGGTCTCCATGGCAGCCAGTCACCTCAAAGGTGATGAGAATGTCGTGGGGAATTTCACCAGTGGTGGGACAGAGAGCATTATCCTTACTGTCAAAGCAGCCAGAGAATACAACCGAAAGCATCGGCCCGAGATCACACAGCCAGAGATGCTCCTTCCAGTGACAGCCCATGCCGCGTTTCACAAAGCAGGCGCTTATCTCGACGTGAAGCCCGTGCTGGTCGAGGTAGATCCTGTTACCTTTAAGGCCGACGTTGACGCGATGAGAAAGGCCATTACACCCAACACGATACTGATGGTAGGATCAGCCATTTCGTATGCACATGGAGTTGTCGATCCCATCACAGAGCTCGGTCAGGTGGCCCTTGAGCACAACTTGCTCTTCCATGTTGATGGTTGTATGGGTGGCTTTCTCCTCCCCTACTTCCGACGCCTGGGAGCCCCCGTTCCAGACTTTGAGTTCAATGTCCCTGGTGTCACATCCATCTCCATGGACCTACACAAGTACGCTTTTGCGGCCAAGGGTGCTTCCGTCATCTTGTATCGTGATAAACAGCTCCGAAAACATCAGATGTTTGCCTGTGCACAATGGACAGGCTACACCATCATTAACCCCACTGTGCAAAGCTCAAAAACAGGTGGACCGATCGCGGCAGCTTGGGCAATTATGAACTATATTGGGGATGAAGGTTATCTTGAGATGACCCGACTGATGTATGAGGGAATCCAAAAAGTTTGTGAAGAAATCAACCAAATGGAAGACATCCGCCTGTTGGGTACTCCAGAGATGAACCTGCTCTGCTTTACCTCGGATACGACCAATGTCTTCCACATCTCCGACGAGATGGCAGAGCGTGGTTGGACAGTTCACCCTCAGCTCTCCTACGCAAACTCCCCTGCCAACCTGCACATCTCTCTCAACCCAGCGAGCGTACATCTTGTTGAAGAATTCATCACAGATTTAAAAGACAGTGTTAAAGCAGCAAAGAAGCTACCACCGGGTGATATGGCCGCAGGCATCAAGGAAGCATTTGCAACCTTGGATCCGGCGGATGTGGGTGAAGAGGTGCTTGCACAGATGCTCGCGATGGCCGGGATCGAAGGCACCTCCTTGCCCGGACGTATGGCAGAAGTGAACGAGATCCTTGACGCCCTCCCCGCCCCGCTCAAAGAGCGGCTACTCACAGAGTTCATCAATGAGATGTACACCTACCAGGATTAAAAAGGATGGCCCCTGTCCCCACACTCACAGAAAGAGCCCGTCTCGACGTAGAAAAATGCTGTGCTCGGGTTCGGTAAAGGATGCTGTGCTCGGGTTTGGTAAAGGATGGCCCCTGTCCCCACTCTCACAGAAAGAGCCTGTCTCGACGTAGAAAAGAGGTATGATTGTGAAGATTTGGATCGATGCAGATGCATGTCCGAAGACGGTAAAAGAGATTATATTTCGTGCGGCACAGCGACTCAAGATCGAGACGTGTTTGGTTGCCAATCACGATATGCAGATCCCACGTTCATCATTGATCAGCAAAGTACTGGTACCCAAGGGCTTTGATGTGGCTGATGGCTATATTGTGGAACACCTGGGTCCGTTTGACCTTGTCATTACAGCAGATATACCACTGGCCGCCGAAGTGGTAGAAAGTGAAGCATTTGCCATCAGCCCACGAGGCGAGCTCTACACAACAGAAAATGTGAGAGAGCGACTCTCTGTCCGAAACTTCATGCAAGACATCCGAGATCATGGAGGCTCAACCGGCGGTCCACCTCCCCTCAAAGAAAGTGACAAACGACAGTTTGCCTCCACCTTCGATCGAGTCCTCACCCAACTTCGACGCAGCCAATCCCCCCTTTGACATCTCCCTCTACCTGATCGAGTCCTCACCCAACCTCGGCACAGTCAATCCCCCCTTTGACATCCTTCCCCTCCTAGTTGCATTGAGATGGGATGCCTTGCTTTGTCACACAAGAAGAGCGTCGAGGGCAGCCAATTTTGCCACAACAATAAACAGCAGGCGTAACCAAAACACATTGATTGTTACGACAATCTTCTCCTTGGTTGCAGTCACAAGGTGTCTTGCATTTCTGTTGCGAGCAAGTCCTAAAGTTCCCCGCTTTATCCTGGCACTTATTTCCTGCCGGGCAGAAAGGCTTGTCACAGCAATAAACACGAGCACTACCGAGTAAATAGGTACATCGTCCCCGTACACAAGACTGCCCTTGCACAGGACAATCGCAGGAAGTCTTACATGGAGCCCCCTTACAAGTACTCGCCTGGTTACTCTTGGTGTAACAAGCTTGCCCCACAGGGCAGCCGATATTGTCACAGCAATAAACAGAGGGAAACACTCCGACACACTGTCCCTGGTAGCAGTCTTGCCCTTGGTTACAATCACAAGGAGATTGGCAAGAAGCCTGGGTTGTGCACTTGCCCCATTTGTTGTTTTTATCCTTACAGGTCGCACCCGAAAGACAACCGGATTTGCCACAACAGTAGACAGGAGGTTGCGTAGCCAAGCAAGTACCATTGCGACAATCCTCTCCTTGCTGACAATCACAAGGAGACTGACAACTTTTTTGTGGGCAACGCCCATATTGACCGTTGGGCTGCCGACAGAATTGCCCCAAGGGGCAACCCGGCTTGGTACAACAATATGTATTCCCAAACAAAGGACTTCGTTGACACAATCCTTTAACACAGGCAGCCCCCC
>JALTMC010000454.1:6633-15979 GCA_027005175.1 Myxococcales bacterium | reverse complement strand
CTCCACCGCCGGTGGGGAGGGGGTTAGGGGGAGGGGTCTAAAACAGCGGTAACTCAGGCTCAGCAATTTGTGTTGAAGGCGAATGCTTCTTGACCTTTTTTTCCCTTGTCTTCTTTGAGTTTTTGGTATGAAGCAGTGCATCGTATTGCAAACCTCTCGTAGATACGGGAAGTTGGTTTGACCCCTTTTTTGGGATCACACCCGGAGAACGGTTTGTATCAAAACTTTTGAAACAGAGTCCCAGTAAAACAGAAGTGACGTTTCGAATCGGAAGGAGAACTCACTTCAAATGTAACAGACAAAGGGTCCTTAAATGGGAGGGAAGGAAGTTTGATCTCATAAGGTATGTAGCCAGCGCGAGCCATCGACTTAATACGCGCAACAAACTTTCCCTGAACCTTTACAACCAGTGAGACAGGTGTACCATGAGAGTGTCCGTTGGTTAAGCCAGTATCGGCAATCCCAAGGATACCTGCGATCCGATTTCCAGAGGCAGGAAGGTCTTTGAACTCGATCTGAATGGTTTTACCATTGGCTGGATGAGCCCAGATGCATGGGATATAGACTCGACTCATGTGAACTTGTACAGGCTGAACCACCACCCAAGGCGCATAAGGGCATTCAAATCTAGCCCCTTTTTGTCGGAGGCAGGGGCGACGAAGCATCGCCCCTTGCTCCCAGACTTTCGCTTTGTATAAGTTCTCTCGAAAGCTAAACAAAGGCCACTGTTGATGGGCACTTGGGTTGGCATAAACAGCCCACTTTCCATCCTTGATAAGTTCCTGCATACGACCTCTGGGCGCACCTGTCTGACTCCACACCCCATACCCTCGGGTCAAAATATAATCATAAAAAGGACCATAAATAAGATACTTCCAACGCCATGGTTCCCACTCAGCCCGGTGCCCTGGATAGGGTGCTAAGGCGATATTCTTAAACTTTCCTGGCATCACCGTATAGTGAAAGTGAGAAAACCCAACCATACCTCCACGTTGAACCAACGAGTACACAGGAAAATGAAGATACGCAGCTTCTGTAATCACGCGGGAAGTGGGATCAAACATCAGACCATAAAGCCGTGCTCCTCGGGGGACCGCTGCCAGAACTTTGGTGATGCCCTTCGCCTCCTTGTCAAAGGCTTGAAACTTTTCCTGATGAACTTGCCCTGTCCACACCACAAGCAAAAGGATGGGCAGATACAAGAAAGCATTTCTCCATGTTCCACGTGTTGCAGGTGGAAGTGCCAGGATTAATAATATTCCAATCAGTGGAACAAGTCGTGGTGAGAGAGCCCACCACACACCAAAGAGCCCCATCGGCATCGCATAATAAAGAGCTGTCATGGCCACAACAATGAGGAAGCCCTCCCACCATGGCCACCTGTCATTTGGACGGTATCTCCACCAACGAGTCACACGAAACACGACTCCCCAGAGCATGCACCAAACAAAACAGCCCAGCCAAAACCAAAGGATCTTTCGATCGATGTCACCGACAAACGCCTCATTAAAATGATCGAGAAGACCATATAGTTTCTCGAACGAGCTTCGGTACGTCGCCTGCCAAAATCCGCTTCCTGTTCCACCATGACCACTGGCAACTTTCTGTAATGCCGGTCCTCCCGAACGAGACAGCAGCAACTGATAGCCCCAAAGAGCCATCAAGCCCATCGAAGGAACCCAGGACAAGCAAGCGTAAAACCGTTGTTGAAGGCTGCGAAAACGAAAGAGTAATGCGATCACAACAGCCAAAAACCCCAACACCAGATAAGCAAAGACATGGGACAGAAAGAGCAGCAAAGTAACAACAACCATACTCCACCAGCGACGCGGAGTGACGCCGTAGGTGAATTGTTTCATCAAACCAAGCCCGAGAAGGATCAAAGGAAAGCTCTGAACATAAGGCAAAAAGCCCATGAAGAGAGGCCAGTTATAGACAGCGACAAAGAGAAAGAGCGAGGGCCAAGGAGGTAAACGAAAGCTGCGTAACATAAAAACGGCAGCCATCGGAGTCCCTACCAGATAAAGACTTAGCGTCAGCGTACAGGCCACTTCCACTTTCATAAAATACGCAAAGAATGTGCTGAGGTAATAGAAGATGAGATAGGTGGCGACAAGCTGGCCACGAAGCTCAACAT
The DNA here is from genome assembly GCA_027005175.1 of Myxococcales bacterium. Taxonomy (GTDB): domain Bacteria; phylum Myxococcota_C; class UBA6777; order UBA6777; family UBA6777; genus M3003. The sequence goes on along the minus strand of JALTMC010000454.1, from coordinate 13,842 downwards.
AAGAGGAGAAGCCCCACAAGAAGTCGTTCCGATGACGTAAAAACGACACCATTCCGACATGCTGAGGCCAGTCGAGGAAAGGTAGAAATGTTGCGCCCCACACAGGGACAAGAACAGCCCCTGAAGCAACGCAAAACATCAACACAAACAAAGGATATCGACGCAAAAAAACGCGCAAAGAAAGCAACAATGTGATTAGTACTCTAACGAATGAGATCGGACCTACACCACAAAGCATACGATCCTAGATCCGACATATCTTTTATGAAGCCATCAAGCAGAGGCTCCACTCGAACAACAAAGCACAGATGGGATCGGACGAACGAATCCCCTACGAGACGACATGCTCCGCCTCGGAACGCAACGAACGAATCCCCTCTGAGACTGCATGATCCGTCTCGGAACGGAGCCACCGCCTCAACAGGTTCACCCAAAGGCAAACAACAGCTCGCAGTCTAACGCACATAGACTTTTAAAGTAAATCACATCCGTCAATTTTATTTGAGCTCACCATGCCCATCCATATCCTGCTCATCTTCGACTACCACTTTCATCGCAAAGGCCCTCAAGAGGACGCCCCCACTGTATCATCATTCGGTAGAGCGATACGAGCGAACACATTTGCCTGTCCTGGATAGCTTAGTGTGCCTACCATGTCATCCTTCGATAGAGCGATACGAGCTAGCCGACAACGGTGCCGGAAGTTTGGAGTGTTCCACGAAGCTGAGAGGAAAAGCTAGCTGATGACAGTGCCGGAAGTTTGGAGTGTTTCACGAAGCCGAGAGAAAAAGCTAGCCGATGACGGTGCCGGAAGTTTGGAGTGTTCCACGAAGTCGAGAGAGAAAGCGACAATCGATTGTCATCTCGATATTCTTTAGTTCAAGTTGGAGGGGGTGCAGGTCTGTATCCTGCCCTTGTTCGTTGGCTTTGATAAGTTGAGCCATCAGTTGCCCCAGCACAGGGGATGTTTTAAAGGAAGATCCGCTTGTTCCAATACAAACATAATACCCCGGTCGTTCCGTTTTATCTGCGATGGGATACCAATCTTGTACAGTCACATCATAGAGGGCGGCAACTCCTCGGCAAGGGCTGAGTCCCATGCTGGGAATACGTTTCATCAAACGATAACATTGACGTTGTCGATAGGCTTCTGTCACGGTGTCGAGATACTCATCGGGATCATCGATCCACTCCTTGACCTCACAGTCGGGGTCAGCGGAACCGACAAGGATGTCCCGCCCTCCCGCGTCCGGTCGAAAGTATATCCCACCGTCAAGATCTCCCACAACAGGAACATCGGGCCTGGGAGATGAAGCAAAAAGAGGATTCACCATCGCATGAACTTCACGCCGCAATGCACGGGTTTTTAAGGGCAAGACAACACCTGCCATTTGATTCACCACAGAAGAGTGAGGACCGGCTACATTGACCACGATATCCGAAGGAAGAATCGTGCCATCTTTGGTTTCCACCTGAAAACGCGACGCCTCGCCTTGACGGATAGAAACCACCTCGCAATTCATCAGAAATCGAGCACCTTCTCGCTCTGCTGCGAGACGAAGATTCAGCGTAGCAAGACCCGGTGAAACAATATACCCAGCATCTTCTTCAAAGACCGCCCCTGCGATCTGCTTCTCTGTAGCATCAAAGAAAGTTGGATCTTCGAGGGCCCGTACCGGAAAATGTGAAGAGACATCGATATAAGGAAAACGCTCTTTCACTTGTTCTGCTGACAGCACACTGACTCGAATCCCCAGTTTTTTCATCTCCGTCACGATGGCATCTGTTGTCTCATCCATGGCGGGAGGAAGAAAGAGCATTCCCGGTCTACGAAACATCGCGAGGTCATCATCAATGGGTCCAAGAAAGGCCCCCCAATGGGCCCAGATCGATGCGGCCTCATGGGCCATTGCGATCATCTCTGGCTGCGAATAAAATCGACGCACAATCGCACAGGAAGCCGATGTCGAACCATGTCCGACTTCACCGTTGCGCTCCAACACATGGACCTGAAAGCCCAACTTCTGCAACTGAAGAGCAATCGAACAGCCGATAACTCCACCGCCAACGATAGAGACTTGCTTCACTGGGTAGCTCCTTCTTTCTCCGCTTGCGTTTCCACCCATCCATGGTAAGGCGCAGGTGCATTCTCGGGTTCAGGTATGTCCCAAGTCTTTCGCCACAACGAGCTGGCTCCATCCACACGCATCGTTTCGCCACTGATATAACCGGCCGCCGGGGAGAGCAGATACGTGACCGAAGAGGCGACTTCGCTTTCTGTTCCAAATCGTTTGAGAGGAGCATCCTTTCGAACTTGCTCCAGCATCTCCTTGATGCCATCATCGTATTGGGTCAGTCCATGTCCTTCAATGGTCCCCGGTGCCACAGCGTTAACACGAACACCAGCATGTGCCCACTCCACAGCAAGAGTTTGAGTCAGGTTGACGACTCCCGCACGGGCAGCACCGGTATGTGCCATTCCTGGAAAACCTCGCCACATCTCCGCGACAATATTAACGATGGCTCCACCGTTCTCTTGAAAGAAGCGACAGAACGCCTCACGAGAGACCATAAATGTACCTGTCAAGTTGGTCTCGATCACCGCATGCCAGCCCTTGGTTGAAATGTATTGGGCTGGGCTAGGAAACTGTCCTCCTGCATTATTAACAAGACCATGCAAGACACCATGTTCCTCGACAATCGCTGCGAAGAGAGCTTGAATACTCTCCTCGTCTCGAATATTCACAGTATGGAACGAAGCCTCCCCTCCCCCTTTAACGATCTCATCCACCACTCCTTTGAGTCGCTCTTCCTTCCTTGCTGCAATGACAACATGAGCACCCAACGAAGCCAGCTCATGTGCAATAGCCCGGCCAATCCCTGTCCCTCCACCGGTCACCAAAAACACCTGGCCCACAAAGAGATCATCTCGAAAAATAGAACGATAAGTTGTCATAAGATGTCCTTCTTTGAAGACCACGATGGCTACTCTCTTGTTGCAAGAGTACGCAACCTGGCCGATCTCATAAAGTGTTGGAGAGTTGATTAGTAGGTGTCAAGCCACCACAAAGAGCATCCAGGCTACATCACTGTTTGGTATTGACAACCAAAGCCACTTCAAAAGTCGCAGCCGAAGGTCCGATTTTAAAGAAATAAGAGCCCGGAGACAGACGATACGAAAGCTTGCGCTTGATGTCTGTACAAGCTGTGATAAGGAGTTCTTCTTTTGTTGCTTTGATCTGTTTCCCTTCTGTATCTAGCATCTCCATCACAACAAACGGTTTGGCATAGAGAAGAAGAAGCACCTTTTGTCGAAGCACAAACTTAACAAACCCACTGCCAGCCTTGGGAAACCGCACACGGTACACTTTGGTTAAGTTGGCTTGAAGAATCGGAGCATTGAGGGTGGTTGCACTCACGCCTCTCTCTTCAAAAGGACCATCAACCATCAAACGACACGCCTCTTTGTCCAACTCTTCCTCTGTTCGATTCTTGTTGTCATTCGTATTGTTGTTCGTGTTGTTCTGATTGCCATTCGTGTTTGTGTTCACATTATTCTGATTGCCGTTCGAGTTTGTATTGTTGTTCGTATTGTTCTGATTGCCGTTCGAGTTTGTGTTCGTGTTCACATTATCCTGATTGTTATTCGAGTTTGTGTTTGTGTGATTGCTGTTGGCGTTTGTATTCACATTGTTCTGATTGTTGTTTGTGTTTGCAGGAGCGACGCAGACTTTGCGCTTATAAAAATCCTCAAGTAATGTCGCACAGCTTTGTGTGTTGCTGACAGCGGCTGTGAGTTTACAAGAATCCTTATCGCCAGCATTTTGGCAGTAGTCGCATGTTAGGGAGAGAGTCTCACAAGGATCTTGGCAGCCCACAAGACCACCCCATACCCAAAAAGCCAACACAAAGAATACAAACCACTTTTTCATCCCACAAAACCTCTTTTTAAACAACGAATGAGATCCCGAGTCCAAGAGTACGCCCCCTTTGGAGAAAGAGCAAGTAGAGTGAAGAAGACACAGTGGAAAGGTCTAGCAACATCCGGCCCTCTGCAAGATGAATCACCAGAACTATGATTCAAAGAGATTGGTACTGCCATCTCCGCCTTTGAATCTTCGGTAGCGAGGTCCAGCAGATTCAAAGCTATGACGATATTGGCTTGAGACCGTAAACTCCCCTTCAAAGCGATCCAGAAACTCCTTGGCAGCGGGGTCATTGGCCAGCAGTTCACCAATGTCGCGAGAAAACTCAATCGGCCCCTCTTTGGGAACAAAGGTTCCTTTGGGCAAGGCAACAATTCCTGCTTCCGTGATAAATGGAAAACGCAGTCGGTCCTCTTTTGGATCTTCTCCAATCACAACTCCAGGTGCGATGCTGCAGTTTTTGTCCAACAGAACAGAGTTCAATCGCGCATTCGTACCGATGTTGCATCCCGATAAGATCAGAGAGTTTTCAAGACGGCTTCCTGTGTGGACAAAGCAGTCATATCCCATCAACACTTTTTTCAGAAAAGCACTTTCAACAATAGAGCCTTCACAGACCAAGGTATCGATAATATCTGCGGGCGTTTTGCTCCCCTCTCGAACAAAACGAGCAGGAGGATAGTCACGTTGGGCTGTCCGAATTCTCCACTGACGATTGTACAGATTGAGCATAGGGAGTGGACTTCGCATCTCCATATTCGCAACAAAGTAGCTATCGAGAGTACCGACATCTCGCCAGTAAGGCTGTGCTTCAGGAGGCTCACCCACCACCCTATTTTCGCCAAAATTATAGCTCTGAACATGGGCTCCATCTCGGACCAAATGGGGAATCACATTTTTACCAAAGTCGTGGACTGAGTCAGGGTCTCCCGCATCAATCGTAAGAGAATTAAGCAAGACCTCTGCTTTGAAAAAGTAGTTGCCCATACTTACCAAACAAAGGTCAGGATGTCCCGGCATAGGCACAGGGTCGTCAGGCTTTTCCCAAAACTTAAGGATACGCCGATTTTCATCGACCTCGATCACACCGAATTGATGGGCTTCTTCACGGGGGACAGGAAATGCAGCGACAGTGAGGTCTGCGCCTGTTTGACGATGTTGTTCTTCCATGTCATGAATGGCAAATTTGTAAATATGATCACCCCCAAACACGGCGACCTGATCGGCCCGAGCATCCCGGATCAGGTTGATGTTTTGGTAGACACTATCAGCCGTTCCCTGATACCAATGTGCTCCCGTTCGCATTTGTGCAGGAACCACTTCAATAAAGGCGTTGATCCCTGCGATATGCCAATTCCGATTGAGATGTTGGATCAAGCTGCTCGACATATATTGTGTTAAGACGTAGACCCTGCGATAACCCGAGTTGACAAAGTTGGAGAGAACAAAGTCGATGATTCGATAGCGACCGCCGAAAGGAACTGCAGGTTTCGCCCGGTGACAAGTGAGGGGTGCGAGACGAGAACCTTTTCCCCCTGCCATAATCATAGCAATAGTTTGTGACATTTGAGTGCCTCCTCAAAGAGATAGTCCACTTCGCACACGATGGAGAACTTCATCGATCATTTTAAGAGAGAGTCCCCACACAGTCCGCCCCTTGTAATGATAACAAGGCAACTGCCAATCCACACCCATCCTGCGATATGACATGGTCGTACGATTGCTATCATCAAGAAAAAAATGCAGTGGAATCCAGAGAGCCTCCGCTACTTCATGATTGAGTTCAAAAGCAACAGGTTCTAGCAATTCAAACAGAAAGGGTGACACCAGCAACGGAATCGGTTTTCCTTGGGCCATCGCGTGCAACGGAGTCAATGCTCCAAGATAGTCAGCCTGGGTTGTCAGATCGAGCCCGATCTCTTCGTTTGTTTCCCGAATGGCGGCAGCTAAATTATCACTGTCCAACTCTTCTTTACGACCGCCCGGAAAGGCCATCTGTCCAGACCAAGGATCACCCTCTTTCTCCGCACGACGCATCATCAACAGATCAATGGAGCCCTGCTCTTCTCGAAATACAACAGCCACAGCAGCATGGCGCATGACTTGGTGTCCCAAAGAAGCGTTGGAAGGAAGAAGGGACAACGAAGCCTTCACAAAGGGCCATTTCAGTTGAACAGACATCCCCACCTACTTAAACATAAAAAAAAAAATTGAAAGTCCCTACTTAATAGCGTCAAAAAATGGAGAACCGAACTCCCAAGAGAGTGGAAAAGAAAAGACAAACCGTTGACGATGAGAAGCAAACTATGGTAGAGCGCGAATAGTTGTATTCAAACTATCGCTTGAAAGATGCTGTATCCACCTACCATACCCAGCAGTATAAAATCAATGGTCTGACGGGACAAATGAGACCATCTTTCAAAAGAAGAGGTCCATGTTGGGAGTCACTGTGGTCAAATGGTGGACAGTCAGCCCATTCGTCGATATAATGTGTTCCGCTTGTGGTCGTCCGCAACCTACCACATATTGTCTAACTTTTTTGGAGGATTAGGAATGAATCGTTTGAAGCCTTTTTTACGTGTATCATTGATCTGGATGAGCGCTTTCGCTCTCATCACATTGGGCACTTATGTCGGATGTGGTGGTGGACCCGCTGGCAACAACACCGGCACCAACTCGAATGGCAATAGCAACACCAGCACCAATTCGAATGGCAACGCCAACAACACCAACTCAAATGGCAATGGCAACAACACCAAGCCAGAATGTACGAGCGCAGGAGACTGTGCGCCCGGAATGACATGCAAAGCGAATAAGTGTGTGAAAGAAGTGGTGGACACAGGAGTAGCCACTGTTGAGATCGTTCCCGCGACAGCAGTCACCCGAAAAGGTCAGAAGCGCAAACTTGAGGCAGTGGCCTTGAACAAAGCTGGCGCGCGCTTGACAAAAGCCCTCACGTTCAAATGGTCGAGCAGCGATGATACCATTGTTGCAGTGAGCCAAACGGGAGAAGTGACAGGTGGAGCCAAAAGTGGAACCGCAACGATCACTGCCGAAGTGGATGGCAAAAAAGGTACCGCCTCCATCAACAACTTCGGTGATGTCGCTTCTGGAAAAGTCCGCGTGATTGTCCTCGATAGCAATGGAAAGCCCATCAAAGGTGCCAAGGTCATGGTGGGTGATGCCTCTGCTGATACCGACGACAAAGGCTCTGTCACCATCGACGGAAAGAAGCCTCCCTTTGACCTTCATGTCTTTCACAAAGATTACTCGTACTTCTCCG
>JALTMC010000454.1:3922-6623 GCA_027005175.1 Myxococcales bacterium | reverse complement strand
TCTCCGCTTATGGCGTCAACAAGACATACCTGTTTGGTCAAATCGCAGTGGCACAAGATGTCAAACGAGCCGGGGGGGTCGAAGGTTCCTTCGACCTCGAAGGTCTCAAGGCTCTCTTCGGAATCAAAGAAGAGGACTGGGCAGGATACAGCGTTGGATTCGGTATCGCAGGCTTGTCCCTGCCCGCCAACATTCTTGAGCTTAATTTTGACCTTTTGTTGGGTGAATCCGTCAAGGCAACTCTACCTGTTGCAGGTGAAGTCAGCCTCCCCGGCGGTGTCGTGATCTCCATCTCAGGAAAAGGCAAGCCCACCTTCAAAGCCTTGGGTGAAGATGGCAAACGCATCATGTGGGGCTTTGGTGGTAAATTTAAGCTACCTGATCTCTTGGCCTTAATTCCAAAAGATACCAAAAACCTCAACATCAGTGAGATCCTTGTCAAAGCCAAACCCCTCTTCAAAAAGATGGCATTTGGTTTTGATCCAAGCATCGACGTATCCCAAGGGAAATTGCCAAAGAAAACCCTCACACTCCGACAAAAGCTAGCAAATACCCTCACTGTCTCTGTCGCTTCTGTGCCCAAGTTCAAGCACAATGGCAAAGACGTTGAATTGATCGTGATCAGCCTCGCCGGTGTGATGATTCCTGGACTGGGTCTCGTTCCAACAGGTTTGATGGTGGAAGAAGGCAAAACAGGCAAGGCAACCCTGAAGGTGGGTCACGCCAAACGAACGGGTGTCCTCGCCCAAGGTAAATTTGCAGTGATCACCATGGCATTAACTCTACCCATCGGTGACAACCCTCCCCCCTTGTTCCTCTTTGGAAACTTAAAGATCTCTGATACCGCACCTAGCAGTATCTCGATTCCTTCCTTTGCAGGACTCGCAAAGGATGCAAAGTTTGACCCAACCACTCGTAAACTAACAGGTGGAACCACCACAGATGGAACACTGTTCCACTTCACCTTCACCGGAAAAAGCGGTAAGAAGTGGACGGTTGTTTATCCCAAAGGCAAAGATGGATTCACCCTCCCCGCAGTCCCCACAGGCTTCTCCGATCCCATCAACAAAGAAGGAGACGCAAGCCTGCGCTCTGCTATCCTGAAAGCTGGAAACGATATGGACAGTATCCTTGAATTCAATGCTGTCAACATGGACCAACTTTCCAATATCCTCCTCAACTTCTCGAACTTGACTGTCTACGAGCCCCCCAAAAAACCCTGATCCACACCAAGAGAGAGAATGCCTGACTCTGTTGGTCCACAACAGCTCCCTGTCAAGGCCATCTCTTTCTTGTTTCCCCTCTAAATCGAGACCTCTCCCCTCTAAATCGAGACCTCTCCCCTCTGAATCGAGACCTCTCCCCTCTATTCCAATCAAACTCGATCACAAGGCTGCCTTCAGTCAATGAGACAGTTCGTCTAATCCACAAGGTTGCCTTCAGTCAATGGGGCAGTTCGTCTGCTCCACAAGGTTGCCTTCAGTAAATGAGGCAGTTCGCCAGATCCACAAGGTTGCCTTCAGTCAATGGAGAAAAATGGAGCAGTTCTCCTGCTCCACAATGCTATGTGGAAGGAAGCTGTGCATCACAACATGAATTGAATAATCTGAGGTAATTTGGAAGGAAAAAGAAGTCTCAGCTTGGGGAGGGTGCCATCAGGAATAAAAAGAGGAAGGTCAAACCAATACTGAAGATGGTACTGATTGCAATCAATGCAAAACGGCCAGAGGAACTCAATTCAACCACACGTTTGGGAGTGTGAACCGGCTGTTTCGAAGTTACTTTTTTTGTATTGAGATGGGTCTGAGTCGGGAGAGTTTGGCCTCTCTCAACAACAACCCGAGCTGCAGCATGAGATAAGACCACAGGAGAAGGAGAAGTACGAGGTGGATGTTGTGAAGAACCTTCCGAAAAAGTTCCAATGACCACAGGTAATTCATCTTGACTTGCTACAAGCAAAGCTTGTCCCGGAATATCTCTTGTTTTGTGATGCTGAAATCCAAGTTGTGTTTGTCCTGAGGAAGAGTTGTTTGCTTCCCGGTCTTTGCGATGAGTAGGATGCTTGAGGAGAAGCTCCTCTGTAGGTAAGGTGTGTGCTTGCGAGAAGTCAGAGATACGATTCAGTTGACGCTCATCAAGACGCAGCTCACCCTGTCTATCGACTTGGCCATCATGAACATGCAAAACATTCAGACGTCTCGCACTGGGACTCACACGAAAAGCCTTTACTTTGTACTGCGGGTCGTAACTCATCTTTACACTCCAAAGAACAACGCATGTTAAAAGAAGATCTCCAGGAATCATCTAACGTATTGTCTACTATGATAATTTATAAACTTAATCCCCTGAATCATCTCATAGTTCTTCCCCTCTTGTCAACCCATCGAAATGATTTCCGACAGCAATGACGATGGACGCACAAGTGTTTCCGTGTAAAAAAAAGAAGCATCGTAGCAGATAGGTTGTTTCAGAGAAGATAGCTCCCACATAGCATAAGCATGTAACAAGAGCAGGGAATGCGCCAGACAAGTGCGGTGGAGTCGTTGAGGAGTGTGATGGAGATGATGAAACCTGTCACCAAATACGCTCGACAGTTGCTCGGTACGAACGACAAGACATCCTGATGCATTGCGTCAAGCGTTTTACAGAGCGTCAAGAAGAGCTTGCGAACAGCAGAAGAGCTTGCGATCAGCCTTTGCAT
>JALTMC010000454.1:306-3912 GCA_027005175.1 Myxococcales bacterium | reverse complement strand
CAGGAAAGCCGATCAAGGACAGCCGTGGAGAGGTCTCGCGATTGTTCGATACCTTTCGTATTGCAGCCGAAGAGGCCGTGCGGATCGGCGGGGAGGTCCTCCCTATGGACATCGCTCCACGAGCCCGGCAATACCGAGGGATGTGGAAGCGCGTCCCCCTCGGACCCTGCTCGTTTATCTCCCCTTTCAACTTTCCCCTCAACCTCGCAGCACACAAGGTCGCTCCTGCTCTGGCTGTCGGTTGCCCCTTTGTGCTAAAACCCGCAAGCATGACACCCATCGGCGCTTTAATCATTGGTGAGGTGCTGGTCGAAACAAACTTACCCCTCGGTGCTTTCTCCATCCTACCTTGTCGACGGGACGGAGCCGATCTACTCACAACAGATGATCGCCTCAAACTACTGAGTTTCACAGGCTCTCCCGGTGTGGGATGGAAGCTGAAAGCCAACGCTGGCAAGAAAAAAGTTGTCTTAGAACTCGGTGGAAATGCAGCTGTCATTGTAGACAAAGATGCTGACATCGAAGACGCTATCTCACGGATTATCATTGGTGCCTTTTACCAATCGGGGCAAAGTTGTATCAGTGTTCAACACATCATCGTCCACGAAGACATCTACGAAACCTTCCGCGCAAAACTGATAACAGCCACCCAACAACCCACGTGGTTCGAACCGCCCTGTGGAGTAAACATTTCAATGAGTTAGCCAGCAAGCTCTTGGTGGAGTTTCGCAATTTTGGGCCAAACTCAAAATAGGGTACTAATGATTTCAATCAGTTACACAAGGCGGACCGGCGGTTCGAACCACGTGGGACAACTCAAGAGTGGTGACCCAAAACAAGACGATACCTTCATTGGCCCGATGACTACGATTCAACGTGAGAAATATCAATGACTATGGTCGTGGCCGTGAGAACGTCGCTTTGAAGGCTTATCGCGACCTTTGACGTTCGCCTTTCCCGCTTGTTTTGTGGACGTACCTACCCTCCGTTCGGTCGGTTTCTTGGTCGTGCCTGCTTTCGCAGAAGAGCCTTTGTCATTGACCTGTATGCCACTATGGCTGTGTCCATGCTCGCCACTGTGGCTGTGTCCATGCTCGCCACTGTGGCTGTGTCCATGCTCGCCACTATGGCTGTGTCCATGTATCTTCTTCTGCTTACGTTGTTTCATTCTGATGTGTTCATGGTAGTGCTCATCTTTGTTGAAGCCAAAGTCATCAGGGTACATCATATGAGCATAGCCATGCATTTGCATAAGGAAGAGGAACCCACCTGCAAGAATGAGGAAAAAGTTCGAGGCGGTGCTGAATCGTTCAAAGGAGTTGGATCTACGCCAGGATAAAATGATCAACAGCATAATAGCCAGCGCACAGATCTGCCCAAGTTCAACACCGACATTGAAGGAAAGAATACGCATGACCATACCACCACTTTTGCCAAGCGGGAGCTGCTGAAGCCTGGTGGAGAGGCCAAAACCATGAATCAGCCCGAAGCCAAAGATGACCCAGACCAGATTGGGCGACTCCATCTTTAGGTATTTCCGAAAACCATCCAGATTTTCAAATCCTTTGTAGACAACACTGAGAGCGATCACAGCATCAACAAGGTAGTAATTCGCAGTGATCCCCAGCAGAGTTGCAAACAACAGTGTAATACTGTGACCAACGGTGAAAGCCGTGATAAATTTCACAATATCGCGAAAGCCGGTGAGAAAGAAGATCACACCAAAAATAAACAAGAGATGGTCATAACCCGTGAGCATATGAGTCGCACCAAGCCAAAGATAGCGGAGGTTTCCACCGTCAAGCATCGCCTTTTTGTCTGCCTCTGAGATGCCGTGTGCGAGAACAAGAGAGACAGGTATCGACCAAAAGACTGTTGCCATAAGGAGTCTGCTTTTCCATGTGTTTCGATTCATACGATCTCTTTCCTAGGATGTAGTAGTATGCAACTTGCGAACAGGACGGATAGTGCACGATCTTCGAAAGAAAGGCAACACACCGAATACAACGTCCCTTGACGACAGTCGTAATGGGGTCCTATACTCCCGTAGAATACAGGTGCAGGATCCCCCATCCAAACAATGAGGAAGCTGTTGAAACGTTCCATTCCATACGATGATGTCCGAGAAGCTGCTTATCAACTTTGTGTGGACACGCTTTTCCATCTGCGAGAAGATATCTATGCGGCGTTTGAGCGAGCTCTCGCCTGTGAAGAGGAACCCGGCTTACACTATCTGGAGTTGTTACTCGAAAATGCTGATCTGGCCAGTGAAGGTCAGATCCCCCTCGTACAGGATGCTGGCTTACCTCATTTTTTTGTTGAGATGGGGCATGAAGCTTGGATTGAAGGAGGAGCCCTAACAGAGGCTCTTCGCGAAGGTCTACTACAGTTTGTTCAATCACACCCTTTCCGAATTCCCATACTCAATGACCCCTTGAACCTTGAGGTAAAAAAAACAGACTACATCCCACTTCAGCTGCATATCGAATGTGTCGATGGTGATGCACTGAGAATCCGCTGCATCCGTGTACCTTCTGACAGTGAACATATAAGCTGTGTCAAGACATTTCCTTCCCGTCATCTGACAGAGGCGTTGGAAGACTTTGTCCTCCAAACAGTAACCCAGGCTGAGGTCCGTACAGCACCTCCTTTTTTGGTCGGTGTTGGTTTAGGAGGCACGCTCTCCGAAGCGGGATTTCTGGCGGAGAAAGCGTTGATGCGACCGATAGGAAAACCACCTTCAAGCCTCCGTTCTGCCCGAATAGAACAAGAACTCTTACAAAAGATCAATGAATTGGGTATTGGTCCTGGAGGCTTGGGCGGAGAAACAACAGCATTGGCATTCCATTTTGCTTCAGCCCCATCAATGCCCGACGCAATCCCCATTGCCATTCGCATCGTTGGAAGCACCCCCTGCATCAGTGAAGTCTTGTTTTGAGCCGACATTTTGCGACTTTTTCTTTTCCAAGACTCCTCCTCTCCTGGCTCCTCGCTTGCTCTATCTTCTTGCCCACCCACACACAAGCGTACACTCACTTTATCGACATCAATCAACAGAAGCAGTGGAGTGTCGCATACTGGCCCCGCTCAAGCTTTCCTATCACCTTCGTTGTAGACAAAGAACCGACTTCCGTCGAAGCCATCGATCCTCAAATTCTGACAGAGGGCATGCTCAAAGTATGGAGTCGCGTTCCAGGCTCATACGTCAGGCTAAAACTCAAAAAACTGACCCATGACATCCATGTTCAGAACTTCAAGAAAGAAGTCAAAGTTGGAGATGGAAGGTATGAGATCATTATTGAACAGAACGGAACTCTCTTGGAATCATTGGGTCTTGATTCCAAGTTTGTCGCAGGCTTGGGTGTCCCGATCACAGAAAGGAATACACAGGGAAAGCCAGGTCGTCCTATTTTTGGGAAGATCGTGGATGCCTTTGTGATCGTAAACACAGAGATGGCCTGGACCCAACAGAGATTTAATCGACTTCTCGCCCATGAAATAGGTCACACATTGGGTCTTGGGCACACCAATATTGTCGCCCAAATCGATGTGGATGACTCCCCCTTGATGTTCTATGACCCCGTGCAACCCAAAAACAAAGTGAAG
>JALTMC010000454.1:0-296 GCA_027005175.1 Myxococcales bacterium | reverse complement strand
CGAGATGATATAGCCGGACTTGCTGCCTTGTATCCAGATACAAGCTTTGAGACACGGTTTGGAGCAATTCGTGGGCAGATCTTTGACCGCGACAAAAAGCCAGCCTTGGGCCTGGCAGTGATAGCAACCCCAAAAGCAGGAGGTGAACCTATCGGAGCCTGGACGGATCAAAAAGGTGACTTCTTTCTCACAGGCTTGTCACCACAACGCTATACTCTTCATATTCGCCCCATCGATGGGTCAAAGCGAGTCAGGGAGATGGATGTCGCGCTTCATGTGGGTGGAGTGTACAAACA
>JALTMC010000453.1 GCA_027005175.1 Myxococcales bacterium | reverse complement strand
CGTTTGGATCCAGTGTTGGGGGAGCTGACTGGGAATGCTACCGAGGAAGATGTGTGGGTTGTTGGGGTAAAAGAGCTGGTCATAAATCCCTTCGACCACAGGAGAGCCCAGCCCAAGAGGGGGCAGCCACAATTGAATGCTGGGGGAGCCGAGCACTTCACGTAGCCATGGCTCCACAAGGACAGGAAGAGAATGATTTGGGTTCCAGTCTTTGGCAACCAACCATTGTGCGACTTGTTCTTCCAAATCGGGGAGGGAAGAGGAGAGAAGCTCGTCCTGAGAAAAAATTCCTGTACCCATCCCCGATGCGCTATCGGCGAGTTTGAGTGTGACATGCGACCAGTTCTGTGCGACGTTCTTCATCGCTTGGGCTGCTTTGGCTGCGGAGTCACAACCGATGCCTGGTAGGGCGGCTTCCGTGCCCAGGACTCTTTGTACTGCATATGTAAACCAGACTTTGTTGTTGGTTCGATCGCAGAGTTCAGGTAGTGGAGCTGCAACACAAACGTTGCGGGAGAGGTTCTTCTGTAGACGATCAGCGAGCTGCCATGCGCTTTGATTCCCCATATACGGGTGAAACCATAGCTCTTCTTGCCGGGCTCCCAGTGTCTGACAGAGAGCTTGAAATGCGTCTTGCTGTTGAAGATAGGCGTCGCATACAGCGTAGGGCTGGAGATCGGGAGAGGGTGTGATCGGGATGTAGTCTGCAACACCCAGTCCAAGTTTTTCATCCATATACTCGATATAACCTTCGATAGGAGCAAAGGTTCCGAGCACGATATCTCCTTGGCTTGCACGCACAAATGCCCGGCTTGTGTAGTACTGCAAGCCCAGAATATGCTGCAGGTGTGTAATGGACGTAAAATCATCCACCAGCAAACGCTGTGGGATTGGCGTGGGAAAATGGGTGGGAAAGAGATGTTGGTAGTGCCGTCGATCCTCTGCCAGGGCTGTGTCCGAATCAAGAAACTCCTGCGCGATCTGAGCCAGCCTGGCTTCTTCTTTTTCTGGAAAAATAAAGGGTTGTTCTGGTGTTAACGCAACGAGCGAATGACCCAGGTTCCCATATTCTGTCTCAGTCATAACCATTCGATCTTATCTTGTTGGAGTGGAAAACTCACAATGGGTTGAAGGATGTGAGGAGAACTGTTGAACATCGATAGGAACTCCCTCGTCCAGAAGCTGCTTTGTCCGCAACCGATCTCCTGTGGCGGCTGCTTGATGCAAAGTGAGTCTCTGCGCTCGTTCTTGCTGTTCTGGAGAGGGTAGGGCTTCTTTATACCAACTGGATTGAGTGATCTTCTTAATAAGCTTTATGGCCTCGTTCTTCCAGTCTGGGCTTTGGAAGCTCTGGAGAGTGGGTATTCCCGCCATTAATTCATCGATGGTTTGTGGATCAAGGCAACTCTCTACATGAGCCAACATATAACGATACCCATGGAAGATCGCCTGCTCGGAGTTGTGCTCATGGCCAAGAGCCAATAAGTAATTCACAAAATCTAGATTTCTTTGGTCGTGCTTCATCGAATGCAGCAGCTCGCAAATCGTGGCAGCACATTGGAGAGAGCTCGCCAGGTCACCACAGGAAAGTTGAGTTGTCAGACATCGTTGGCCCCACAGAATCACTCCATCCAGGTGGTCGAGTCGCATGGCTAACTCTGCACCGATAGAATACATCAAACCCGAGTTCTTTGCTGACATTGTATAGGGCTTGGGCTCAGGTTGGCTCAGCAAGCGATAAGCATCTTGGTACTTCTCAAGCCGATAGAGGCTCTTAAATTCATACCATCGAGACCACCCCAACATCGAAGGATCGGGCCACTTTTGCAAGAGCAGCTCTTCTTTGAGGTGACGAGCCGCCTGTAAGGTCTGGTGATAATCCTGCTTCGAGAAGGTTGCACTCATTTCATTCAGTTTTTGATGATAGCCCATCTGTCCCACAACATCACTCCTTTTCAAACAGTTTCTTGCAAGAGACTGTTTCTTTATGAAATCATAGCTTCCGCTTCTTTCCGTTTGCTCACGCTTTTTGTGGATGTCTCCTAAACTCTTAAGCCATTGTCTTACATCTTAGGGTCTATTTGCAATTCTTTTGCTGATTTTGTACACCATTTTTTGAGCGCATACTCTCGTAACACTTGTACTGTCGCCATGATGACGAAGATTCTTCAAGCCCTATTTTTTTGATCCTAGTCAGATCGATCGTTCGTCAACTTTTGGGAGGATCACTCCAATTCGTAAGAATACGTCAAGTTTTTGAACTTTTTCTTTCCAGAGATCGCTCGTCAACTTTTGGGAAGATCACTCCCATGGCCTTGACACATACGGGAATGCATTCTCAGGTAGACCCATGTCTGCCTGCGCTTAAAATGAGAGCCCCGATATCTCTTTCGAGAATATCGGGGCTCTCAGGGTCATCATACAGGTGAGGTGAGGGAGTGTGGGTTGGAGACTTGGGTACACCCAAGGCTTCAACCGGTTTTTTTCGTGATAGCCTCCTTTACGTTAAGTTTCTGTGAGTTTATGGTGTTGTAGGCAGTACAGCTTGGGAAGGTGAGTCCACTTGCCGTTTGCTGCCTACGCTTCCCCCTACTGCAATGCTTGTACCACTCTGTTGTGGTCCTGATATTCTTAGGTATTACTTTGCTTTATCTGTTTTTGTCGAGTTTGTTGAGTCTGTGACTCCCACGATTTACTCTGCAATCGTTGAGCAATTCCTCTGTGATCGTTGAATTATTCTACGATCGTTGAATCGCTGGAGAGTCATTGAAATATTGAGATGTGGGATTTTTGTTTCTCTCAAAAGAACGATCGTAAAATCTATCATTGTGTTTGTTATTCAATGAGTAATCTCTCTAGAAGATGCATATATTAAACAAATTGAATGTTTTACTGTTGTTCAATGAATTTTTTTTTGTTAGATTCGTCTACCTACAACAGGTAGATATTTTCGTGTCCTCTAAAAATTTAGAGGAAATTTAACAACCTCTTCTTAAGGAGAAGAAAAGATGAGATACTTGGTTACCAGTGTTCTTGCCGCAGCATTTATCTTTGCATTTCCCGCACAAGATGCAAATGCTCGTCATCCCAAGAGATGTCTTCAGTATGGTGTGAAACGTCACTGTGTGAAGAAAGGCGTGAAGCGTCATTGTCACAAGTGGAACAACCACAAGCGTTGTGTTGCTAAGCGTACTGTCAAGCATTGTCACAAGTGGAACAACCACAAGCGTTGTGTCGCTAAGAGACGAGTCAAGCATTGTCACAAGTGGAACAACCACAAGCGTTGTGTCGCTAAGAGACGAGTCAAGCATTGTCACAAGTGGAACAACCACAAGCGTTGTGTCGCTAAGAGACGAGTCAAGCATTGTCACAAGTGGATTCGACATGGTAGAAAGCGTCACTGTCATAAGTGGAACTACCATGTGAAGTGTGTGCGTTATGCTAACAAGCGTCACTGTCATAAGTGGAACTACCATGTGAAGTGTGTGCGTTATGCTAACAAGCGTCACTGTCATAAGTGGAACTACCATGTGAAGTGTGTACGTTATGCTAACAAGCGTCACTGCCACAAGTGGAACAAGCACGTGAGATGTGTGCGTTATGCTAACAAGCGTCACTGTCACAAGTGGAACAAGCACGTCTACTGCAAGAAATGGCACAGCCATCGCTACTGCAAGCGTTGGAGCCGTGGCCTCAAGTAAGCTGCACCTCTAAGGTGCATGTTTGAGGTTCTCCTCTTCTCTCCTCTCCTCTGGATTCTTCTCCCTTTTCTCCTCTCTTTTTCATCCATAGTAATGCCCTGCCGAAAAAGCTTTTCCTCACGGGAGATGCTTTGATGTCGGGCTTTGTTTTGCTCTGTGTAGGCTCTTCTTTGGGAGTGTCCCTTGCTCATGAGTGATGCGTATTGCTTTTCTCCATTGTGGTGCATGTATCGTGATGTTGCCTGTAAGGTAGGGATTGCGTTGTAGCATAGAGCTGAGAAAGTCCGCACGCCAGACATTGTATCTGGCTTCGATGGAGTTGGCTCCATAGCGACGGGAGTAGGAACGGTACAGGCTTCTTCTCATCCACTGAAGAAAGGTCTTCATTCCCTGTTTTTCACCGTATCTTTGGATCAGTGATGTGATCTTTTGACGAAGCCAGTCTTTGTCGGTGCCATAGTGAATGAAAGTGTCAAACAGGATGAGGTAGCTGGCGGGCAGACGGAGTTTGTTCTGTTGTCCAAAGGTGATAGCTGGTTGCAGATAGGTTTGTGCAAAGAACTGACGTTGGGTCATCTGCATAATAGGGTCTGTGCCTGCTTGTTGGAGGAGGCGTTGAAAGTCTTTGGAGTTTGCTATCTGGGCAGAAGTAGAGTTGCCAAAAGCGAGCAGATCCCGGGCAAAGGTGCCCCCTGCCACTGCATATCTTTGGAGCAACTGGTGCAAGCCTCCTGTTCGTGACAACACCTGTAGTGTGCCATAAGCAATCCCACCCCCTGATGGGTTTTGGTT
>JALTMC010000452.1 GCA_027005175.1 Myxococcales bacterium | reverse complement strand
TTTGGCTCTTCCATATCAATTCGTTCTACTTTTTCCACATGGACACATTGTCCTAAAAGAATGGAGGGGAGACTTCGCCTCAGTTCTCGTGGTCGTCAGAGTGGGGGTTCAGCCCCACGAGGAATCTGTGTAGACTTGCACACTAAAAGGAGGTAATTCATGGTCATGTACTTTTCATTTTCATAACAATATCTAATCCATAGCGTATTTTTACTCAAACACTGTAAGAAGCCCGCAATATGTAGAGTTATGGTAAATAATGTTGCAAGAAAAGAAGCAACTTACCCATTGAGACAAGCAATATATGAAGTTGACTTATAATGAATAAAACCCAGCTCCCCTCCGATATTCATTTCATCCAGCGTGGATGGTTTCACTGCAACCACGTGGTGGTTCAAGATCCAGATGGTCCGATTATCATCGACACAGGACAGCATACAGGGGTGGAAGATACGGTTGCCTTGTTGCAAGAGCGAGGGATTGATCCAACCGCGATTCAACTCATCATCAACACTCACTGTCACACCGATCACTGGGGCGGGAATGCCCGGCTACAGGCTCTGTCAGGTGCACCGGTTATCTGTGGCCCCAAAACTGCAGAGATCTTTGCCAATGGTGATACCCGTGCCATGTGGGTTGACTATTTTGGTATGGCCGAAAGCTACGAGCTTCCCAGCCCCATGATTCTCCCCTCCAAAATCATTGCTCCAGGAGACTCGATTCAGCTTGGCCGCTATTCTTTTCAGATCCTCGCAGCCCCCGGCCATGCCCCAGACTCTATCGCTCTGTTTGAACCCAAATATGGCATCCTACTCTGTGCAGATGCTATGTTTGAACAAGATTGTGGCGTGATGAATAGCAAAGTCTCTGGAGAAAAGACCCTGGACGAAGCACTCACAACCCTTGCCCGATTCAAAGAACTCGATGCAACAATCGCCCTGCCCGGTCATGGACCAATCATTACGGATGTTGCGGAAAATATAGAAGCTGTCTCCCATCTCATACGCCTCTTCCAACGACGCTCCGACAAACACGCCCGACACCTGTGTGCGCGTGCCTTTGCTTTCTCTCTACTCATCCTACAACCCATCCCTCGCACAAAGTTTCTGACCATGTTTGAAGAAGCTCCCTGGCTCCATGACAATGCTGCAATCCTTGGAATCCCCAAGCCCACCGATCTGCTCGCGAAACTCACAGAGGAATTCATCCAACGCGGACTCGTTCAAGACAACCATGGAATCCTCACCAGCACTATACCGCTCTAATCACCAACGAATTGAAGTTCATACAAAGGCTCTGCCCTGCCACAGGAACACCTACTCCCTCCAGTAACCGCTCGGCGGTTTCAATATCTTCAAAACAAAATGCCTCTCCCAACCGACTCATTATATCAATGTAATAGAGAAGTCCATACCAAACCAATTCCACTTTTGATGCATCTCATGACCAGGAGAGTCACCAAACAACCCCTCACATCGATGAAGAGCCCACAACATGCTCCAACACTTGCTCGACCTCTCTGCCCCTTTCTTCTAACAGTTACAAATCTCTCTGCCCCTTTCTTCCCACAGTGACGAAAGATTCGACCAACTCTACATCCAAGAGCAAGGATTACCCGCCCTTTTACAGACAACTGAAACAACAAAACATTCAATCTTTACACAAATATCCTTTCTTTCTAAGAACATACACTCACATACGGAGTTTTCATTCTAAATTTCACACACATAGTAACACACATTTTCATAGACCTCTTCTTTAACAAACTTTCACGTCTATCATTCGACACAACAATTCATAACATCACGGTTTTCCTCGTTAGTTAACTTGTTAATTTGTTAACTTGTTAATTTAATATGTAAGAACAAAATACGATAACAACACAACAAACAACTTTATATAGAATACGAATAAGAATCATACAAATGTGCTTTATTGTGATTAAATACGTTTCAAAAAATCTTACTCTTCCAAAAAAACAAGGATAAACAACACAACAAGGCAATACCTGCAACAAGCAGACAAGTCTTTGAATATATTAATGATTAATAAATAAAACGAGAAGGTAAAATGGCAAAAAAGTCCCCGAACGATACAATCGAATGGCAGAGTTGTTCCTTGGTTCTGTTTGTGACTGAATAGAAGAAAGAGTTGTGAAGTGGCATTTCATTGAGATCTATTCGAATACAACCCACCCTCACACTCACGAAATGAAGATTCAAGTATGAAAGAACTCAACCACACGCTGAACAAAGAGTCGTCATAGGAGAGCTGTTGATCTCACTCTTCTGCGATTGTTTTTGAAGCTGATTTCTATGGGTATTTGTCATCAAAGAAATATGGGATATGAATTCACACATAGAGATTCAAGAGATCATTCAGTCAATTAGGATTAGAATCAGACATGAACTTTCCAATCGATCGAGGGATATGACAGATTTCGTGGTTTCTGTGTTGTGAGGCAAAAAGTCGATTCGATCAAAAAGAAAAGATTCTGGTTGTATATTCAGCAGGATGATCAGTTCTATACTTTGAGACCAAAGCAACAGTAAACGTATCGAAGCCACTTACCCATTATGAATCCAAGGGGTGGATTGATGATGCAAAGGGTGAAGCAAATATCGCAACAAAGCATCTATTTGCGGATTTTGTGGTGAAGAATGGTTTCATGTTTCACTCCAAAAGGTGGAAGAACCAGGCACCTTGTCCAACCCATGAAGAGAAAAAGGGGTAAGTGGATACACAAGTGTTCTAGAAAGCAGTCAATACACACATCATATGGTGTACAGGTGGCATAGATAAAACAAGATGTGAGAGGATGTTTGGGCAAAAGAAGAAGAAAAAGTTGAAAGAAAGGGGAATGCATCTACAGGATTCACCAAATACGTGGGCAAATGGATATCGATGTGAGCGGTCATCTTGTTTTTCTTTCCTCTTCATGGATGGATATGGAGCCAGATGCATCAAAAATGAGAGGAAAAACAAACAAAGATACATTTGAAATGACTACTCTTTTTTGAAAACATTGCAGATTTTTTGACCCGTCAGTTGACTCGGTGGAGAATGGCAATGGTGTTGGGTAAAATTTTAACTGATCCTTTGTAAGGGAGAACGGATAGATGGGCTACATCATCGCAATACACAATCAAAAGGGTGGGACAGGAAAAAGTACCACTGCAACAAGTCTGGCCGTATTACTTGGTCTGCTCCAACGGGATGTCGTGCTGATTGACAGCGACGCGCAAGGCAACGCGACAGACGCCATGGGCTTCCGAAGCCGTCGAGTGAACGGTGGAAGAGGATACGCAGAGTTTCTGCAAAACAAACGAAATGGCCGGACGATCGTACAACGCAAGGTACAGCGAAGCGGTATGGTGGGTAGCATTGGTGTTCTCTCTGCAAGCAAAGAAAAGCTTCTCTCGCTTGAAGCACAACTACAACATCCAATGTTGTCGATGAACACAAACGCCGTTGCTGACAAGCTCACGGAGTTGGCCGATCAAAAAGATTATGTGATCATCGATACAGCACCAGGAGTGACTCATCTGTCGGTCGCTGCTTTGAAAGCTGCTGATGTCGTAATAGCCCCGGTTGTTCCGACAGCGTGGGCTTTTGAAGGCGTTCAAGAAGTACACAATACACTGATGGCCGTTCGCGACTCAGAAGTACCCGTTTGGCCTGTCATGGTGATGGCTTCCCGCAACAAAGCCAGTCGCAAGACGTATTCTTCGCTCAAAGAAAAGTACGATGGTGATGTGTTTGACCAGATTATCCGTCGCTCCGGCTCTGTCGAAGGATATGAATCCAAAGGAAAGACCTTGTTGCAAGTTCGCAGCACTTCCACAGCTGCCCAAGATTATGTAGCTTTTGCACAAGAGTTCTTGTCTCGTATGGAGGAAGAAGAAGCGTGAGCACACAACAAAGACGAATGACCGGCTCTGATTTAGGCGCTCTCTTTGGAGGGAAGCGCAAAAGCAAACCCAAGAGCGTACCTGGTCCCAAGAAAAAGAAAGTCGAAGAGATCATCGAAGAGATCAAGGTCGCACCGGTAGCTCCGGATACAGATCCATTGGCCTCCACAACTTCGCAAGAAGCCCTTGCTGCCGCGTCGATAGATCCTCTCAAAAAGAAGGCTGCAAACAAGACAAAGAAAGCAAAACCCAAAGCAAGACCTGTTCTTGAAGTGGTCCCTCCCCAAAAAGAGAACTTGGAAGTAGCCAGCATAGCGATCGCGGAAGCTCCAGCAGAAGTCGCAACTCCACTTCACAGCCCGATCGTTCTCGACATGGCTGAAGTACCGGCCGCTGAAGTACCGGCCGCTGAAGTACCGGCCGCTGAAGTACCGGCCGCTGAAGCGCCGGCCGCTGAAGTACCGGCCGCTGAAGTACCGGCCGCTGAAGTACCGGCCGCTGAAGTACCGGCCGCTGAAACATGGATGGCTCAGCCTATAGAGACGACAAGATCTACCGAGCCTATTGAGTCTGTACAGCCAGGGATC
>JALTMC010000451.1:2755-4507 GCA_027005175.1 Myxococcales bacterium | reverse complement strand
AATGATGATACCGTACCGAGACCCTTGAGAATGAGTTCTTATCAACCTCCCGACATAACAACCCACACCGCCCCTTCGTGTGATGTCAACGCCCCCCACCACCCCGTCCGGCCTTCGTCCTATCGATTCCACCGGACCCGCGATCGGGAGGGAGTTTCCAAGCCCACAACATAAGAGTTTTTTTCTGATGAAACAATCCATTTATAACATAAAAGAGTTGGAAGCCTGGCTAACCAGAGCAGGCTTTGGTGGCCGGGATCTACGTCGCACTCGTCGCTTGCTGTTTCGCGAATTCACTCCCTTGAGTCAGCTACCATGGGAGGACAGTGTAAAAGAGAAGTTCGAACAGGAGTTTGAGACCTCCTACCTCACGTTGGTAGCGCGGCATGATTCACAGATCGATGGTGCTTCCAAGCTGCTCTTTGAGACGGCTGACGGCAAACGTATTGAAACCGTGATCCTGCGAATCCATACAGGCAGAGTCAGTCTTTGTGTCTCTTCCCAAGTGGGTTGCACGGAGTCCTGTCACTTCTGTGCCACGGGTGCTATGGGGTTTTTCCGCAACCTCAAGAAAGAGGAGATCCTCGACCAAGTATTGCAAGCGGGTCGTATCATTGCATCAGAAGGCCGCAAACTTCGCAACATCGTCTTCATGGGCATGGGAGAACCCCTGCGCAACTACGAAAACCTGAGTGCCTCCCTCAAAAGCCTACTCCACGGTGGAACCTTTCAGTTTGCCGATAAGTATATTACAGTGTCATCCCTCGGTATTCCCGAGTTAATGATAAAACTCGCCAAAGAATTCCCCCAGGTAGGTATGGCACTCAGTCTCAATGGCCACACCGATGAATCACGCAGCCGTGTCATGCCAATCAATGACCGGTATGATATGGCACTCCTCCGTCAAACTCTTGAAGAACTCGAACAGATCCGCCAAAAAGGCATCATGATTGAGTACATCATGTTCGATGGGATCAACGACAGTCTCGAAGCGGCTGACCGTGTAGCAGAGTACCTCAAAGGTCTCAATGTCCATATCAACCTTATCCCCTTGAATCCCGATTTTTCCAATGACAAAAGCCTTCTCCCCTCTTCGCGCGAAGTCACCGACCCATTTCAAGAGCGACTGCGATCCCATGGCTACAAAGTGACACGCCGATTCTCCCTTGGCCAAGATATCGCCGCAGCTTGTGGCCAGCTAGCCAACAAAGATGACATCTCAGATGTCGAAATCGCCAACAAAGCTCTCGCGGGCTTAACCTGAGATCTTATGTTCAGGCACCTTACTTTTTAGAGGTCTCTTACTATGAAGAAACAACATCTCTGGAGTCTTTTTGGAATTCTGATCGCCCTGGGTAGTTTGGGAAGCTGGTGGAAGACACAACAGAATGTAGAAACCTACAATAGCTACGCAGAGAAGTTGCGCCCGATCCTCACTCGTCAGGACAAGGTAATTCATGAGTTGTCGAATAGCAGTGATGCCGTCGCAGCACAAAAGCTAGACAACTGGCTCAAGCGATTGAGAAGTCACAAGGCCAAATTAGAGGCGATACGTCCTACAAGCAAAGACCTCATGGCTCTCCATCAAAACTGGATCACACGCACCAATCACATCATCACTGGCTTGCTGGCAGTACAAAAGTATTTCAAGAGCCGTAAGCCTGCCCTGCTCAAGAAGTACAAAGTGGAATTAGCCAAAGGTGGAGCCGCCTTCCAACGATTCAAAAAAATGCGCAAGAAATACTTTAAATC
>JALTMC010000451.1:1072-2745 GCA_027005175.1 Myxococcales bacterium | reverse complement strand
TCAAGTTGAAAAGGTAAGTCGAATAATCAGGACATTCGAATCAAGGAGTTGAAGATGAGTACAAAGATCTGGACGGTTCATCCTCACGATGAGATCGAGCACTTGGAGCCCAACCTATGGTCTGTCTCGGGAAACCTTCCCAACATGGGGCTGCGTCGTCGTATGGTCATTGTCAAACGCGATGATGGTGATCTTGTGATTCACAATGGAGTTGCACTTCGAGAAGAAGCCATGGCCGAGATCGAAGCCTGGGGAAGACCCGCCTATCTCATTGTTCCCAATGGCTGGCATCGGCTGGATGCCGCAGCTTTCAAAGAACGCTACCCCACAATTCAAGTCTTTTGCCCCAAAGGAGCCATCTCCAAAGTCACACAAAAAGTGGATATTCACGGTGACTACAGTAGCTTTCCCAAAGACGCAACGATCTCTGTTCAAACGTTGGATGGCTCGGGAGAAGGAGAAGGGGTCTTTCTCATTCGCAGCCAAGTCGAGGATGCTCCTCGACATACACTCCTCTTTAATGACGCGATCTTTAACCAGCCTCACCTTCCCGGTTTTTCTGGATTCATCATGCGACTCATGGGCTCCACCGGAGGCCCCAAAGTCACTCGTGTGATGCGCTGGCTTGGTATCAAACAAAAAACCCCTCTCAAAGAGCATCTTCTCCGTCTCGCCGACACCCCAAACCTTGTCCGAATCATCGTAGCTCACGGCAACCATATCGAAACCAACCCTGCGGACATCCTTCGAGAAATTGCCGAAACATTGTAGGATATCGCGACATACAACGGAAAAAGTAGCTATCGAAAAAACTGTGACAGAGAGCGTCGATGTCGATGGTAGAGTGAGTCAAGAGCAGAGGGATGATTTAACCAGGATTGCGGGTGGATGTGGCTGTTCCGAGAGCCTCTCCCAAGGCCCCTTTGGCCTGCTCTTTTTCTTACTCCTTTTCCTCTACCTTCCCCGAAGAAGACGTCACTCCGTGTTCAAGTGAGCGATACACAGACTGACACAGTCGCAAACATCGGGGCGAACGGACACGCCAGTCGAGTGTGTTTGTAACATATCCAATGGAAACATGGTTGATCGGGTCAGCCCACCCAAGTGCCCCTCCGAGCCCTGCATGTCCGAAGCTTTCTTCGTTGTTGGAGAAGAGTCCCACCTCTTCTTTGAGAAAGCCCTGTGACCAACCCACCGCCTTCCCCAAAACAGGATCTTTTTGACTCCATCCCTGCCGCTTATAGAGAGGCAAAAGGCTCTCTTTTTGAACCAGTTGAGTTCCTTGAAAGGCTCCATCATTCGCCAGCGCACCAAAGATCCGAGCGACTCCTTTTGCGGTACCAATGCCACCGGCCCAAAGGATCGGATACTTCCGCACATCAGGAGCGTTATACAGCTCGGGGCCACCTCCCTCAAGTTTGGGATTTAAGAGTGCTCGCTTCGCGATACTCCAAGGATTGAGGAACGAGCGCCCAAGGTTTCCTTCTGCGCTACCTCCCTTAATGATGTGTGGCAACATATTCATGAATCGCTGCTTGGAAGAAGGAACCTCGATCTCCGCAATTCGTGGCGAGAGATCTTCAGGAGCACCGACCCACACATCCGCTCCCATGGGAGCTGCGATTTGTTCATGGAAATAGTCCGTAAAAGACTGGTCACACAAACGCTGGAAA
>JALTMC010000451.1:0-1062 GCA_027005175.1 Myxococcales bacterium | reverse complement strand
TTCCCACCCACTCAGCTAAGTGTTTCGGATCGGATGCGTACTTCCTATATATGTCTCTAACCTTCTCAGCTACTTTCACAAGCTCAACAGTTTTCCAAAGGAACCTCGGCTTAAATATCAAACCTGAAAGTTTTAACCCAATATTTAACAGCGTCATCAAATCGAATTCCAGTGTCTTTGGAAGATTTTTAGCTATCAATCTCAACTCACTGTCGTTCAAAGATTGAGCCAAAAGTCGAAGCAAATCAACCCTTGCTAACAAAGAACCTTTTTTCGTCATGAACTCGAAATTGTACGTCCAGAGTTCCTCTACATTTGGCACTACATGCTCAGATTTATCCAAAGCTTCTCTAATATTTCTGAAGGCAAATCTTGCTGCATCGACAGCACCTGATCCAGAGCAGGAAGTCCCGCGCGATGATTCATCAGCGTCCGAATCGTGACTTCAGACTTCCCTTGTTGTGCAAACTCCGGCCAGATCGCAGCAACAGGCATATCGTACTCAAACTTCCCAGCCTCATGCAACTTGAGCATCGCGAGAGCCGTGAGTCCCTTCGTCACAGAGAACATTAAAGCCGCAGTATCCTCACTCCATGGTTTTGTGCGTTTGAGATCACTGTATCCACCCCACAGATCCACAACAACTTCCTGATCCTTGGTCACACAAAAGGATGCTCCCTTCTCCTCGCCACTTGTCAAATGAGCGGCAAATTGCTCAGAGACACCCTCAAAACCCTTAGCCACATAACCATCCATCACTACAGCTTGTTTCTTCATACGTGTATTCCTCATCTATCCTCATCTATCCTCATCTATCCTCATCCATCCTCATCCATCCTCATCCATCCTCATCCATCCTCATCTCGGGTGTGATCCAAAAAAGAGGGTCAACCAACTTCCCGCATCTGCGAGAAGTTTGCAATAGTCATGCGGATGAATTTATCCCCACCAACGGCAGGGAGGGGGAACAAAACAATGATACTATTTCCCACGTGGTTCGAACCAGTTATGGGGGATTCGTTGTATTTTCATGGAGATGTGCAATGTCCCCTGCTTTCGGAG
>JALTMC010000450.1 GCA_027005175.1 Myxococcales bacterium | reverse complement strand
TCCCTGGTCCAATCGATTGTTTTGGTCTTTTTTCTCTCATAAGATCCTTCGTTTGCTGTGTCCCTATTTCTTACTTCTTTTGCTTGTCTCCAATATCGCACTTCTCCTTGTTTCGCCCCTCTGGAGCCTGCTGTGGTGGTCTGCCTTGGTTGGACAGCTCTGCTTCTACTTCCTGGCATTCTGGGATCTCTGGGGTCCCTTCTCCTTGGGTCGAGCCTCTCGGATCGCTCGTACCTTTGTTGTCTTAAACTGGGCTGCTGTTGTTGGATTCAAACGATTTTTGTTCGGCGATTTTCGCTGGACTCGCTGACCCTCTCTTCTTTCCTTGAATCGAAACTCCATCAATATCAAAGTGTTGGATTGTTGGAAAAAAAAAACGAGCAATTTGATGAGATTTATACTATATTATCCGACCGAGGTGAGCGGAAAAAAAATTTAATAGTTTTAGAACATCAGAACGCCAGACGTTTTAATAGTACTGAGGCCAGGAAGGCTTTGCTGTTCCTTCTCATTACTTTCAGATTCCCTCTCTTGAACACGGATGTTGGATAGAGTACAGAATCTGAGGATTGTTTGTAAAAACGTGCCGTGGATTTGTGAGATGAGAGCCTCAGTGGTATGGTAGCTGCTGGTATATGCTCTTGTTTTTGAATTCCGATTCTCGCGGCACGGGATGGAAAAGGCCAATGTTTGAATTCCGCAAGACTGATGTCGGTGAACTCTCGATCTTGTTTCTACACGGTAGTCTCAATGCTTTGACCTCAGAACAACTTCGTTCTGTGATCAATGATCTTGTTCGCGTACGACGACAATATGTTATCCTTGATTTATCTTCTCTTGAGTTGGTTGATAGCTCCGGTGTCGGAGCGCTGGTTTCTCTCTTCAAGCGAATTCGCAGCTTTGACGGACAGGTCAAAATTGCCTGTTTGCAAGGGCAACCTCGCGATATCTTTCGTCTGCTCAATCTCCACAAAGCTTTCGATATCGCAACCAATGTTGAGGATGCAGCGCGCTCTTTCTCAGGTGGATTCTATGAGAAACTTGTTTCGACTTTTCCTGATCAACTGAGCTTACTACTTGAATAAGAAGGATGTTTTGTTCGATTGCGTTTCTTCCTCGAACCCAACGGTCTTGATTCTCCTCTTTTCAATACTCTTCCACACATCGATTTTAACTAACGACTCTCTTGATTGAGGACTCTGTATGCGTAATCCCGTTCGGTCTTTGGTGCGATGGGTTCAAGAGAAACACTTTGAGACCTGGCTTGGTGGATATGGTCGGCATCTCATACAACAATGGCGTGAACCTCAAGTGAGACATGAGGGACCCAAGCATCTCTTGTTTGCTCTCTGTGATCACTATGAGCCTATGTGGGGTGGAGCAGATATCCCTTACCATGTCAGTGATGCTCGTGTTCAAGTCTGGGAAGAACAGTATCCTGTGATGGCGGGGGCCTTTCGTGACGCAGACGGATTTCATCCACGCTATAGTTTCTTTTTTCCTGGAGAAGATTATCAACCCCACTTCTTGGAACGACTGGCTTCTTTGGTTAAAGGTGGATGGGGAGAAGTTGAACTTCACCTTCACCACGATAATGATACAGAGGAGTCTTTACGAGCCTTAATCCTCCAGTCCTTGGAGCAGTTTGCTTCTCACGGTCATCTCTCTCGTGACGACGATGGTCGCTACCGCTATGCCTTTATTCATGGGAACTGGTGTCTTGCCAATTCTCGTGCCGATGGCCGCATGTGTGGAGTGGATGCTGAGATCCCTTTGCTCTACGATACCGGATGTTACGCAGATTTTACATTTCCTGCTGTGCCGAGTGAGTGTCAACCCAATATTGTGAATCAGATCTACTGGCCGATTGGTGATCTCTCTCAACGTCGAGCGTACGAACATGGTGAAAGAGCTCAAGTTGGAAAAGTAATGGACGATCGTCTTTTGATGATCCAAGGTCCCCTGTCCTTGGGTTGGAGGGCACATAAAGTTCCATTTCGAATCGAAGGCTCTCATCTGACAGCAACCGATCCACCCAGCCAAGTTCGTGTCTCTCGTTGGGTCGAACAGAATATCCATGTGGCAGGGCGTCCCGAGTGGGTCTTTGTCAAAGTTCACACTCATGGCGCACCGGAGGAGGCAGCCGCCAGCCTGCTTGGCGATGGTGGTCGTACTCTACATGAGGTGCTCACCTCACAGTACAATGATGGACAGGACTGGGTGCTGCATTATGTGACTGCGCGTGAGATGTACAATATCGCGATGGCCGCAATGGCTGGAGAAAAAGGCAACCCCAATCACTATCGCAACTTCAAAATCACACCTCCCCCTTTGGCCCTGTAAACACAGCACTTTTTTCCCTTAATCCACCGCCCAAATTGCACGGCCCTTGAAGGCCTAAGGATTGCCGTCTTTGGTGCTCACCCATTTGGTGAACATCAATTTTCTCTATCCTATGTGCAGCTAGAGCCAGAAAGATCGGGCGGTGGATTAAGGTTTCTGAACCTCCTTGACAATCGTTGCCTACCTTTGTTAGTAATCAATCTTTCTTGTAACCATTTAAGTCTCTCTGTAATATATATAAAATAGGTTGGAGCCAACAGAGAAACTCTCTGTCACCCTGGCACTTGAGAGGGGTATCTCTTTGTGGAGCTCAACTGCCATATTCTGTAGCCCTCTTTTCCTTTGTTACTCCAATGACTACCTTGGAAGGGTTCAAGGCGTTGTGTCGTGAACTGAAGCATAGTACTTGTTGATTTTTGTATGGAGATTTTGAAAATGAAATGGATGCGTTTTGCCAGTATCTCTTTGTTTGTTCTGGCTTTGGGCTTTGGTAGCCTAGCTTATACTGCTTGTGGTAGCTCTACAAGCAACAACACCAACACACAAGATGGTGGAACTACAAAGAACACCAACAACACCAACACTAACAACTCATCAACCGATGCTGGTCCTACCTCAAAGCCCGGTGGTTGATCGGATGAGTCTCTCGATGCGTTGCCTCTTTCTACTTCTCTGTTCTGTTGGCCTGATGGGTTGCTTCGACAACTTCTATGTACCTCCCGTTTCAAAGACGAATCTGGGTAACAAAACGTCGTCAAACTGGGAAAAAGAGTACGATGATTTGTTGCAGAAGTATGTCAATCCTGCCAATGGTTTGGTGGATTACAAAGGCCTCTACAAAGACAAGTCCAAGCTGGACGGGATCTTGCTTGCGTTGAAAGGTGTTAACCCCAAAGGTTGGGACGATAACCAACGTCTTGCTTTTTGGATCAATGCCTATAACATCGGAATGCTTTGGAATATCATCGAGAAGATGCAAACGGATGGCGCAGATGTCTTTGCGACGAAAAAAGTCAGTGACTTTGGAGATCTATTCTTCCGAAATCGGAAGTTTGATATCGCTGGACTCAATCTGTCTCTTGACATGATTGAGAATGGCATTATTCGACACGCTGATGCCTGGAAGGATAAGTTCCCAAAGGACTATTATGTCGAGCGTTTGCGCCCCGAGATTCACGCTGCCGTCTCTTGTGCCGCGATGTCTTGTCCTCCTATCAAAAATACGATCTGGAGATCAAGTACTGTTGATCAGGAACTTAAAGATGCTCTGACAAAAGTACTTAATGATACCAGATTTGCCATCCTCGATGCCTCTTCTGGCAAACCCAAAATGGGTCAGGTTTTTGAGTGGTATTATGATGACTTCAAGTATAACGGAAAAACGGCAGGTGCTTACCTTGGCTCCTTTGTTAAGGATCCCAAGCTCAAAGAAGCCCTTAAAAAATCCGGTAACGACAAAGCGAAGTTGTCCTTCATCCCCTACGATTGGACCTTGAATCTCTGGAGAAAGTAGTCAAAAAGAAAGAGTACGAGACTCTGAGCGCGAGGCAAACCTTACACTTGTGAGGTCAAAAGGTGTACGAGATTCCGAGCGCGAGGCTGTGTCCTTGGGATGAGTTTTTTGCCCAAGCGGTGTAGTCGTACGTGAGTTCGATGGCGAGGCCATGCCACACAGGGAGGTAGAGGCCGGGGCCAATGGTGACAAAACTCTGTGAGAAGGTGTCATCGCCGAGCGCGATGGTTCCACGGAAGTTTGCGGTGAGGATCATACGTCGCCAGAAGGTCCAGCCGATTTGTGTATTCCAAACAAAGGTATCGAGAAACTCACGGTTGGGGTTTTTTCCGATAAAGGCTTCTGTGCGAAACCGGTAGCCTATTTCAGCGAAGGCATAGATGGGAAGCCTTGGGATATTCCCGCCGATGGAGTACCAGAGGGTGAAGTCGACTTGGCCGTCGCCATGGACAGGGAAGTTGGAGCCCACCTCAGGGTATTTGTTGATAAATGTATTGATGTCGTACATCGGGATCTTGTTGTTCTCTCGAACGGCCATCACTACAGGAAGCCGCCAAGGGGGGCTCCACTGGAGCCCTATTTGACCATCAGCAAAGCTACCTTGCGTGAAGCGGGCACCATCATTGAATGAGTTTATTGCGACGGTATAAGGG
>JALTMC010000449.1:11667-16111 GCA_027005175.1 Myxococcales bacterium | reverse complement strand
CCACAAGGAGGTTCTCAGGTTACAGGGAGCTACAAAGTTTGTAAAAGCTTCACCCCACGACTTTGACGCCATTGAGAAGGTTGCTCGCTCTACAGGTCTGCTCAAAAAGTGACCACAACCTAACGCTGGTGTTTCAGTGGACCAAGGTGATGTGAAAATCTGGAACAAGCGAGCTTTGGTTCTTCTCTTGGCATCACGGCCATTTCAGCTCGTTTAGCCGAGGTGCCAGCGGCTTGGTTGAGGTGCCAGCGGCTTGGTTGAGGTGTCAGTGGCTTGGCTGAGGTGTCAGTGGTTTGGTTGAGGTGTCAGTGGTTTGGCTGAGGTGTCAGTGGTTTGGTTGAGGTGTCAGTGGTTTGGTTGAGGTGTCAGTGATTTGGCTGAGGTACCAGTGGCTTGGCTGAGGAGCCAGTGGTTTAGCCGAGGTGCCAGTAGTAGAAGATAATGTAGAAGCCGAGGATGAGAGCAGCCCAGAGGGTGATATGGCCGGTGGGCATGGTGCGAGCCATAATTCCCTTGGGGCCGAAGTTATAGCGGAAGAAGTTTAGGCCAGCATTGACAGGAATCATGCATAAGGTGAGGAAGCCATTCCATGTTTTGCCACCCACACGCAGAGCAAAGTGTACGATGGCAGGAAGGGCTCGTCGGTAGGACCAGTCGGTGTCGAGGTTGACGGAGGGAAGCTCAGGGGGATAGATTCCCGTCTTTTGTAGCACTGCGAAGGCCAAAGCAGACCACATCAGCAGTTGCAGTTGGGTGATCACATGATTGGTTGTGTAGGGTACGAAGGCTACCTTATAGGGAAGCAGGTTGTAGAGAGGGCCAGGGAAGCACCCAATTGCGATACAGAGAAATGCTGTGATGCCCATAGCGATGAGCATATTGAGGGGAGCTTCTTTGCAGCGAATCTTGGAGTCATGGGCAAAGAAAGCAAAGTAAGGGATCTTGATACCGGAGTGATGAAACACACCAGCAGAGGCAAAGATCAATATCATCCAGATCAAGGTAAAGTGGCCATCGCCTGCGGCTGATACGATCATCGACTTGCTGATAAATCCGCTGAATAGGGGGAAGGCGGAGATGGACGCTGCGCCTACGATACAGAACGCGGTGGTCCATGGCATGGACTTATAGAGTCCACCTAGCTCGGACCCTTTGACTGTGCCTGTGCGATATAGGACAGCACCCATCGACATAAACAGCAGTGATTTATACAGGATGTGTGAGAAAGCATGAGCTACAGTCCCGTTTAATGCCAGCTCTGTGCCGATACCGATACCCACCACCATAAAGCCAAGTTGGTTGTTTAGGCTGTATGCCAACACTCGACGCAGGTCATTTTCGATGACAGCATAGAAAATGGGGAATGCTGTCATGGTGGCACCGATCCAGATTAACTCGGGTGTGCCGAGAAATCCGCGTGCCAGCGCGTAAATTGCGAGTTTGGTGGTAAAGGAGCTAAGGAAGACAGAGCCCACTTCCGTGGCCTCGGGATAGGCGTCTTGTAGCCAGTTGTGGAGGAAGGGAAACGCAGCTTTTATACCAAAGGACAAGAAGATCAGGACTGCGCCGGGGTTGGTCAGGCCCAACTTTGTGAACATACCGAGCTTCATAAATTCGAGAGAGCCAGTCTCTCGGTAGTAGAAGATCATCCCGGCCAAAAGTAAAAGACCAGACAGTACCTGCATGATCAGGTAGCGCATACCCGACTTATAGGCTGTCTCTGTGCGCCTTGCCCAAACCAAAAAGACAGAGGATACTGCCGTTAGCTCCCAGTAGACAAAGAGGGTAATCAGGTCACCGGCGAACACTGCACCGATGGCACTACCGGCATAGATCACGCCACTGACATACTGGATGTTATCTTTGGCATGCAAGGAGTAGATGAGGGTGAGAAACAGCGCGATATGGAAGATATACCCAAAGACTAGGCTGATCTTATCGATGTGTAGCAGTGTGAGTTTATAGCCATAAACAGTGAGTTCCCAGTGTGTACCCATGGGGATATAGAGCAATTGCAGCAAGCTGAGGACAGGCAGCAGCAGCAGGTACAAACTACGCAAGCGACCCCGAAACAAGGGGATAAGCAGGGCACCTAGGAGTAGGATAAAAGCGGGAGGCAGGTTAGAGAACATCGCAGTCTCCTTCTCGGATCCATACCAGTATCTCTGTCTTGGGCTCGCTACGTTGGGATGGGTTAGCGATCATAGTAGTCTTCCTCTCGCATCAATACCTTGCGCATTTGTTTGGCAGCGACAACCAACGCAACACATGAGATAAACCCGTAAAATCCGTAAAATCCAAACCATTTCTCCATGGAGAAGTGTGTGTGTTTGTGATAGAGGAGGTCCGCTCCGACCAACAGGCCACAGATGACGGAGAGAACCCAGAATATCTGGTTTCCTCGGCCGGGTTGGTCGAGCCAGTAGGATGACTCGTCGTGCTCGTCAGTGGGAGATGTACTTTTTGCACTCTCTGTTGCTTCTGTTGACTCAGGAATCTTTTCTTCCGTTGTCGAAGCTTTTTTGTCTTCGGACATAAGAGGACCTTGTGATCAGGATTTAAAGATACGCATCAACAATTGATACAGAGGCTGAGAATAGAAGAAGAGAGCCACACACCCGAGGGCCGTAAAGCAGAGTGGAAGTACACAGAATAGAGGTGCTTCTTTGATCTTCACGGGTTCCAGTGTGAAATGGTCTGTGGCAGGGTCCCCTTTTTGGTGGGGAGCAGGGGCAAAGAAAGCTCGGGCCACAATGGGCATAAGGTAGCCGATACTGAGTAGAGAGCTCAACATCAAGACACCACTCAAAATCACATGGCCGGTTTGTTGTGTGCCCATAATCAGATACCATTTGCTCCAAGAGCCACCGGTGGGTGGGAGGCCAATCACAGAGAGCGAGCCTAAGAAGAAGGCCAACATGGTAAAGGGCATCTTGCGCCCAATGCCGTCCATCTGGCTGATATTTGTTTTGTTGGTGGCAACATAAATGGCACCTGCACAGAAGAAAAGGGTGATCTTGCCAAAGGCATGCATCAGGATGTGCATGCTTCCACCGACTACGCTAGCCTGTGTGGCCAGGGCAGCTCCCAGAATAATGTAGGAGAGTTGGCTGATTGTGGAGTAGGCGAGGCGGGCCTTTAAATTGTCTTTGGTGAGCGCGACCAACGATGTGATTAATATCGTAGCTGCTGCCATATACATGAGCCAGACGCTGGCACTTGTCTCTGTGAGAAGCTTGATTCCAAACACATAAACCAGCACCTTCATGATGGTAAATACGCCCGCTTTCACAACCGCGACGGCGTGCAGCAAGGCACTCACAGGTGTGGGCGCAACCATCGCGGCAGGTAGCCATCGATGGAAGGGGAGGAGGGCGGCTTTTCCCGTGCCAAAGGCAAACAGTCCAAGGAGTATCATCAGCCCCGTTCTCCCGAGCTTTCCGCTCTTTATGACCGGGGCAAGTATTCCACCTGGTTTAAAGTCGAGGGTGCCCGTGAGACCAAAGACCCAAACAATGCCCAGAAGCAAAAATGCCATGGAGGTGCTGAGTAGAATACCCAAATACACACGTCCAGCCTGTTTGGCTTTTTCTGTGCCATGGTGAGTGACAAGGGGATAGGTTGAGAATGTCAGGATCTCATAGAAGACAAACAGTGTGAGAAGATTCTTGGAAAAGGCGATACCTAGGGCGCTTGCGATGGCGATCGCAAAACAAGCGAAGAATCGGGTCTGTTTGACCTCATGATGCCCTCGCATATAACCGATCGCATACAGCGTTGTTACGATCCAAAGGCCCGAGGCTACGAGGGCAAAGAGCATCCCAAGGGGTTCGACTTCAAAGGAGAGAGACACTCCCCTCATTAAGGTCAGAAGCGTAACGGAAGGCCGTTTTCCCGCAAACACAGGACCGATTAAGGAGAGGACAATGCCGAACAACGCGGTTGCTGTTAGCATGGAGATGCTGTCGCGAAGGTTGGGTTTTTTTCCTGTGACTGCGACGAGGATAGAGCCAACCAGAGGCAAAGCAACAGCGAGTAGAATAGCAGTGGAGTGGCTCACGAGTTGACCCCCAGTAAGATCTTGGCAGCCTGTCGAGCGACATCAACCGTTGTTTGGTTGGCGATTCCGAAGTAGAAGTTGGCTCCTACCAAAAGCCACATGGGAATGAGCATACTCCAGGGTGCTTCTTCTACCTTGATCTCGACGCCTTCTTCGGGTTCTTGAAAATAGGCTACTTCCACGACCCGCCATATATAGACGACGGCGAGCAAGGAGGAGATGACAACTAAGCCAGCGACAGGCCACAGCCCTTTTTCTACAATCGCGAGAAGAAGCTGCCACTTGCTGACAAAGCCAACCGTGAGAGGCACACCGATTAAGCTTAATCCACCGAGAACAAAAGCGAACATCGTTAGGGGCATCCGACGTCCAAGACCTTTGAGG
>JALTMC010000449.1:0-11657 GCA_027005175.1 Myxococcales bacterium | reverse complement strand
CCCACGCGCCACAGCACACAAGCGAGAGAGAGAAACAGTGCACATTTCATCAGGGCATGATTGAAGAGATGCAAGATCCCACCTGTCATGCCATCAACAGTAAATAGGCTGACACCCAAGACCATATATCCGATCTGAGCGATACTGGAGTAGGCCAACATGCGTTTGATATTGGTTTGGTATATCGCAACAAGGGACCCTGTGAAGATGGCGAGCAACGCGATGCTTGTGAGGACCCATCCATGATGTAAGACTTCGTCCACAAATTTCAATCCATAGATCGAAAAGGAGAAGCGAAGCAACATATAGAAAGAGACCTTGGTGGCTGTGGCTGCTAGAAATGCTGTGATGATGGATGGGGCGTAGGTATAGGCGTTGGGGAGCCATAGGTGAAGAGGAAACAATGCGAGCTTTATGCTCATGCCCACAACCAAGAAAGAATAAGCGATTAACACGGTTTGGGAGTGGTGCAGGGGTTTGAGCCGAACCGCGAGATCTGCCATGTTCAAGGTCCCTGTCTTCATATAGATCAGGCCGATCCCGATCAAAATAAAGGTTCCTCCAATGGTTCCCATCACCAGATATTGAAAGGCTGCGGTGAGAGCCCTTCGATCTCGTCCCAGACTGATTAGCGTATAAGACGACAGTGATGAGATCTCCAGGAAGACAAACACATTAAAGGCATCTCCTGTGCAGGTGATACCCAACAAGCCTGTCATGCAGAGTAAGAACGCCGCATAAAAGAAGTGTGTGTTGTGTTCGGGGATCTCCTGAGCGACGCTTTGCGGCGCAAATAGCATCACGATACTTGCGATGCCAGTTACGATCACCAAGACGAACGAGTTGACAGCATCGATGTTGTAGGAAATGCCAAAAGGAGGGGCCCAATTACCGATGGCATAGCTCAGAGGGCCTGTTTCCATGACCTGGGTAAGCAGTCCGAGTGATATCGCAAAGCTCAACCAGGTGATGAGAAGGGCAAACGGCCAGACGAGGCTCTTTCGTCGCAAGAGCACACACAGGGGTGCCGCCATTAAGGGAAGTACGACTTGGAGTACGGGTAGATGCTCGCGAATCACTATTCTGCATCCTGCTGCTGAATTTCATGTTCTTCCAAACTGCCGTAAGCTTCGTAGATACGAACCGCCAGGGCGAGGCCCAAGGCTGTGGTCGCAACTCCAACCACGATGGCAGTGAGGATCAAGACGTGGGGAACAGGGTTGGAGTAGGGCGCATGCACTGCTTTATCCAAGATTGGAGCCGTCCCTCCTTTGATCTTCCCCATCGAGATATATAACATAAAAACAGATACTTGAAATATGTTAAGGCCAATAAGCTTCTTGATTAAATTGCGAGTCGCAATCACGATGTACAGGCCCAGCATCATCAGTAGGATGACAATCCAGTAGTTGTACAAACCAGGATCAAACATTTGCCTGCCCCCGTCCCATGAAGGCAAAGAATATCAGTACAATGACAGAGGTCACGGTGATCCCAACTCCCAACTCGACGAGGAATATCCCCAGGTGTTGGCCTTCGATCGCGACAGCTGCACTGGCGGGCTTTCCATTTACCATGAGCATGTTGTAGTCGAGAAATTTGCCACCTTTGAGTAGGGAGATAAGGCCCGTCCCTGCATAGATCAACACACCGAGCGGTGCGATGCGCTCGAGCAGAAGCATCGGGCTTATCTTCTTGGTCTTCTCTACCCCAAAAATCAACATATACAGGATAAAACCTGCCGCAAAGATCACACCCGCTTGAAAACCACCTCCTGGACCGTAGTCCCCGTGAAACTGAACATACAGAGCAAACAAAAAGATGAAGGGCAAAAGGATCTTGGAGACGACGCGCAGTACGATATGTTGCTCCATTATTCGTTTCCTTCCTTCTTTTTCTCTTCTTTCAACGACTCTTTCGTTGCCTCTACATCCGCTTGCTCTTTTCGCAATTCTTTCTTGGAGGCTTTGTCGGAGTCCTTGTCGGAATTCCCGCTGGAGTCCTTGTCGGAATTCCCGCTGGAGTCCTTATCGGATACACTCTTTGCTTCGGAGGCTTGTTCTTCTTTCTCTTTTGCTTTGTTTTCTGAAGCCTCTTCCGTGTCCTCTTCCTCTTCCTCTTTTGTGCGGGGTCGTCGTCCGGCTCCCAGGAGAAGCAATACACCGACACCTGCGGTAAAGATCACAGTAACTTCTCCCATGGTGTCATAGCCCCGGTAACTTGCGAGAATGGTTGTTACAACGTTGGGGATATGGGTTTTTTTGTAGGACTCTTTCATATAGGTCGGAGCGACATGGTGGTGAATGGGAGCTTTGGGATCCCCATAGCGTGGCATATCGAGGGTGCCGTAGACTAAGGCTCCTCCCGTAATTAAAACAATGGCCAGAGCAAGAGGTTTAAAGCGAGGCGGTGATGTTTCTTCCCGTGTGGTGAGAGACAATGCACTGATAAAGAGGACAGTAGAGATACCTGCGCCAACAGCGGCTTCTGTGAAGGCGACATCCACAGCATCCATGACCACAAACAAACTCGCACAGATCAGGCTAAAGATGCCGAGTAACATGGCCGACGTGAAGAGGTCGCGGTGACGGGCGATTACAAACGCCATAATGGCGAGCAGAGTAAAGAGCTGGATGTCAATCAGCGCTGTCACGTTTGTCTCCATTCTTGGTGAGGATCGGTTTTAGTCCTTTGGTTAAGGCTGCTTTGGCCAACGCATGAGTGGAGGTTGCGCTGCTAATCACCAAGAACCCGAGAATTAGGACAAGTTTCACAGTGACCAGGGTTGGACCACTGAGAAACATTAAGCCAACCAGGATAAGTCCAGCTCCAAGTGTGTCTGTGACACCGGCTGCATGCATCCGTGTGTAGAAGTCTGGAAAGCGCAAGATGCCGAACGCTCCAACAATACAGAAGAAGGAACCGAGAGAGAGGAGCACCCAGCTAATCGTGTTCAACCACATGATATTAAGCTTCCTCTCCTGGATCTTCACTATGTCCCAAGTCGTTGTATTGTTTGAACTTGAGTACAGCGATGACGCCTATGAAATTCATCAGAGTATAGGTGAGGGCGAGATCGAGAAAATCGGGTCGTTTGGTGACAAATCCCAGCACGGCAATCAAAAGAACTGTTGCTGTTCCAAAGGAGTTTACGGCGAGGATACGATCAAATACGGTGGGTCCTAGTACAGAGCGGAGCAAGGCCAGCACAGAAGTAATCATGACAGCCGACATGGCGATGATAAGCTTCATGCGTCTTTTCCTTCTAAAATCGCAGCGCGATGGTCCATGTCACTGTCGATAAGTGCTTTGGCGG
Source organism: Myxococcales bacterium (assembly GCA_027005175.1). Taxonomy (GTDB): domain Bacteria; phylum Myxococcota_C; class UBA6777; order UBA6777; family UBA6777; genus M3003. Next base: position 8,341 of record JALTMC010000449.1, on the reverse strand, counting down.
CTTCTTCTGTGAGAGAGTGAACGAGGATCTTGTCTTTGATAACGTCAACAGAAACGGTGCCTGGAGTCAAGGTGATGGAGTTGGCATAGATCATGCGGGCCAGCTCACTCTTTTGCTCAGCCTCCACTTCAAACAATGTGGGGCTTAGTTTGAGTTTGGGAGAAAGGATATGTTTTGTGACATCGATATTGGCGAGGATGATCTCTTTGATCAGCCAGGGAATGTAAAAGAAGAGTTGGAAGCCTATATGGATGGGGTGTCCTTCGGGATCAACGATCTTCATACGAATGGAGAGTAGAACCACGGAAAGGCAGGATATCGCACCTAAGCTAAGCAGTAGGGGATCATGAAAGTGCCCAGACCACAACAGCCATAGGCCCGAAAGCATCAGTATTAAACTGAGTCCAAGTCTCACAAGTACGCCTCTTCAACATTGTCTGGAAAGCTATTTTTCACGAATTTTCGAGCGAAACCGAGTGATCTTGTAGCAACAACCTCCCCGGCTGTCAAGGACAATAGTACCCTTAATCCACCGCCCAAATTGCACGGCCCTTGAAGGCCTAAGGATTGCCGTCTTTGGTGCTCACCCATTTGGTGAACATCAATTTTCTCTATCCTATGTGCAGCTAGAGCCAGAAAGATCGGGCGGTGGATTAAGGGTACAGAGGGCTACCTTTGGGAAAGAACGGGGTGAGCTTATAGCAATAATTCCTCTTGACTGTCAGGGGGATCAGGCGTAGGGATCACGATATTTGAGATTGTTTCGTTTGTCGAAGTAGTAGCCATCAGGCAGTTTGCCTTCTAGCTCTTCACGGCGATCACCCAGATACCATTTGCGTTTGCCGCAGGTGTCGATGATTCGCGCCCGAATCCGGGCACTTGTGTCTTCGGCGACAAGTAGGTCCACCATGGGAGAGCGAATCTGTTCGTCAGTGCCCAGCCGTTCAAGCAGGTCAACACAGCGGAAGATCACGTCATCATTGAGGTCTTGGAGGTAGCTGACGAGCATGGGCACCAGCGTGTCGGGCATCGTTTCTGGATCAAGCTCCACTTCATCCAGGTGTCCAATTAACTGAAGCTTTCGCTCGTTACCCCAAGCATCATTGGGATCCGCGTCGTTCAACAGCTTGATAATCTCCAGGACAGTGGCTTCCTCCCCTTCGAGAGTATCTAACGCGATGAGAGCCATAGAGACGGTGGTTTGCTTCTCATCGGCGAGGTAGGCCCGAAGTGGTCCAGAAGCTCTCTCGGCGCCGAGGTGATCGAGCAACTCGATCACCTTATTCTTCTCACGCTCATCGACGATGCTCTCAGGGTGGTCAAACGTGAATCGTTGCAGCAACCCTGAGATGGCCTCTGGCGTACCACGCTGGTACAAAGCGTACATGGCATCTTCGCGAACTTCTTTTTGCCCATACTTATTCATGAGGCGTCGGCTTTGCTTTTTGGCCCAACCTTCCTCTGAGTTGTCTTTCTTTAAAAAATCGAAGATACCCACGATATACCTCGTTTGGTTTTACATCTCCCGATCCGATGGTGAGAGATGCCCTGTCTAAATACAAGAATCCCTCGCTCCTTGCACAGGAGAGAGGGCTTCTCTTGACTCGATGATACGTTGGACAAAAGTCCAAACTCTCAAGCTGTTTTGGGTCGGAATTAGCGACCGCGAGCCATACGTTTTGAAGCTTTCAAGGGGTTGATTGGTTTCTTCTCAGCCACTTTTTCTTCGCGTACCACGTGGGTCGCAAGATTGCATTCAACGTTGACCCACTTGCTCTCTGGATTTGGATAACGCTTACAGAAACGTTGCTCTCCAAAAGAAATGATATGGCTACAGCCTTCACACTTCTCAGATACTTCATTGCAAGTACCACCGTCGTGGCTACATCCATCTTTTTTCCAGAAAAAGCATTCAACGCCTTCTCTTACTGTTTGACATTGCATTCTTCTACTCCTGCAAAAAATTAAAGAGTGTATTCGAAAGATTGCTTCTCTTTTGCGTACTTGCTTGAGAAGAACCTGTAATCAACACGATCATGTCACTGTCTGTAGATGAGCTACAGAGGTAACGAAGGCTCCCATAAATATAGGAAAGTAACGGAGGTGTCAAGCTTAAATGCTTTGTGCCTGTGTGAGCAGAACCATCGCCTGTCAAACCGGTTCCAAAAAGTCAAGGCGTCAAGCTCACCGCTGACAAGGCGGAAGCAAAAAGTCAAGGTGTCAAGCTTGAAAGCCAGACTTGATTTGTAGTGGGGTAGAGCAAGGAAGTAAAGCAAAACGTTGGAGGGTTGGCCATAAGAAAGCGAAACCTTTAGATGTACGTCACACTCAAAAGTGGGAAAGGATTTAGGTTTGTGTGGGGAGGTGGATGAAGTGAGTTTCGAGGTCAAACGTTTCAGAGAGGTGTGCTGCGAGGGCTTTGACACCGAATGTTTCGGTTGCGTAGTGGCCACCACATACGAGGTGGATCTCATGTTCATCGGCACTGATCACAAAGACATGGCTGGGTTCTCCTGTGAGTAGGAGGTCCAGGCCATCTTCTGCGGCGCGTGGGACTTCGTTGGCGGCATCTCCTGTGATGATGCCGATGTTTCGGACTTTGTCTTTTCCCCGTCCAAAGTGTTGGACATGTCCCCCTTCGGGTTCAAGCACACTTGAGACTTGTTTGAGGAAGTCTGCGATAGGCAGAGCTTTGGGGAGAGTGCCACGGACGCCTATGGTCTGTCCTTTGTATTTGGCCCACGGACGGATCTTTTTGAGGTGAAGTGCATTGGCGAGGACCGCGTTGTTGCCCACCTCCGGATGGGCATCCAAGGGAAGATGTGCTGCATACAAACCGAGCTGTCTCTCGATGAGTGTTTTGATTCGTCGATAATGAGGGCCACGTAGAAGCTCAGAGCGACCCCAAAATATCCCGTGATGGACAATCAAAAGTTGGGCTCCAGCGTCGGCAGCGGCTTGAATTGTTTCTGTTCTTGCATCGACAGCGACTGCTATTCTGGTTATTTTCTCAGGTCCTTCTACCTGAAGGCCGTTTTGTGAAATGTCGCGAGGAAAATCTTCGAAGACAAGATATTCGTTCATATATCGACATAGTTTTTCTCGTTTAACCATGAGGACTCCTTGGTGTTTCATAAACTGGTGAATTGTGTTGAATTAAGTATACTCTGTGGATGGTCTATTGATACCAGGGTCTGGCCTTGGGAGTAAAGGGGATAAATTCCTATGCGTGATCGGCAAACAAGTGGTTTCTATAACAGCGTGACATTGTCCAGTGCGGGACTTCCTCCTGGTCGCCGTGCTACGGGCGCTTATATGCCTCCTGTGCCCCAACGGCGTGGTCTGATGGGTTTGTTCCGAATTCCTGGGGATGGAGAGACCTTGCCCTCTCTGGAGGAAGGTCGGCGCTATGTCCGCTTTTGGAGTGTCTTCGGTGTTGTCTTGGCCACCTTGCTGGCTGTAGGGTGGAGCCTACTGAGCAATACCAATGGGTTTTCTTTGCAACATTTTCCTTGGGCGATGTGGTCGGTAACGGTCCTTCTTTGCTTTGGCTATGCTGTTTGGAATATGTGGTATCTCAAGCAAGTTGTGACGACCTCTCGCCAGCAACAGCACATGGTTTGGCAAGAGAAGCACGCTCAAAGTCTCTCAAGAGAGAAGATCTTTGAACAAATCATGGTGACTGCGAGCAATGCGGAACCGTTACAGACAGCAGCGCGTGTGAACGCGATCTTACGGATCCCTGATCTTATTCTCTCGCGAGGTCATGAGGGGAGCTACTTTCGCGTGGTGGGCTGTGGTTTGCTCGGGGCCATTCTTATGGAAGTCAATACGTTGGAGAGAGAGTCGGAGTTGGGCAGTCGCCACGAGATGATCAAGCGAGTCACGTTTAAGTCTCTCATGAGTGTCAAAGAGCATCTCAACGGGATCTCTCTACAGAGCGTGAATCTGTCTGGTCTCGACCTCTCGTTTGCCAATCTCTCCGGCACTGATCTGACAGGCTCTTATCTGGCTGAAGCCGATCTGGAAGAAGCAAATCTGCAAAGTGCCACGTTGGAATACTGTGAACTGCAAAAGGTAAACCTCTCTTCTTCAGAGTTACAGGGAGCCAACTTAGAGCATGCTATCTTTTTTGAGGCCAACTTGTCTTCTGCTCGGTTGCGTGGTGCCAATGCACAGTATGCAAACTTTCAACAGGCCAATATGGAGAATGCAGAGCTGACCGAGGCCCACTTTCGCGGTGCGAATCTCCAAAATGTCAATCTACAAGGTGCACAACTTCGTTTTACAGATCTTCGTGACGCGAATCTTCAAAACGCAGATCTACAAGGTGCTGACCTTGAAGGTGCTGACCTTGAAGGTGCTGACCTACAAGGTGCAAACCTCAATGGAGCCCGCACGCAAGGGGCAAATATCCCCTCTTCCTGAACGACCCAATCCCATGACACAGACACCCTCTTGCCGCCACGGGTTGAACACCAAAGCGGCAAGGGAACCTCGTGTCCAGACATTGCTAAAATTTAGGGTTGTCTTTGTCAGGCTACAATTCGACCGAGACTCCTTCGCCCTAAAAAATAGGCTTGTCTAAGCGCTAGCATCTCGTCTTTGAAGCTTTCGCTACCGCCGCCACAGGGTAAACACCGAGGTTGTTGGGCGAGCGATGTCTTTGGTATAGAACACTCCGTTCGTCCGGTTTCGTCGTGGTTGCAGCACTATGCTGGACTTTGCGAGTTGTAGTCTCGCGTTTCGTGAATCATTTGGGCTCGCTACGTCTCCGCATATATGGTCGGGACTGTATCTTAGGCTTCTGTATACATCGCTTCAATTTCGTTATTGAAGTTGGTTGCTACGACGTTGCGTTTGATCTTGAGAGTGGGGGTGAGTTCTCCATGTTCGATGGAGAGGGGGCGGTGGAGGATGTGGAACTTTTTGATCTGTTCCACACGTGCAAATTTTGGGTTGACCTCATGTTGGATATGGTCATCGATAATCTCTTGGATCTCTGCTGATTCGTGTAGATTGTCGGTGGGCATTTCGTTTGAGTTGGCGTAGGCTTCGGTCGCTTCGAGGTCGAGTGTTACTAGAGCAGAGAGGTATTTGCGACGATCGCCAATCACAACAGCTTCGCTGACAATGTCGTGACTCTTGATGGCGTGTTCGATATTTTTGGGAGCGATGTTTTTGCCACCTGCGGTGATGATGATCTCTTTCTTGCGTCCTGTGATGGAGAGGTATCCGTCATCATCAAAGGAGCCGAGATCGCCCGAATGCAGCCAACCATCGATCAGGGTCTCGTCCGTTGCAGCAGGATCTTTGTAGTAGCCCAGAAATACGTTGGGTCCACGTACTAAGATCTCTCCATCATCAGCGATCTTTACTTCAACACCGGGGAGGGGAGGACCGACTGTGCCATATTTGGTTTGTCCGGGTTGGTTGAAGGAGGTGGGACCACAGTCTTCGGATTGTCCATAGACTTCCAGAATGGTGAGATCCAGTCCCGAAAAAAATTCGAGAATCTCAGGGGCGATGGGAGCAGCACCGCTAACGCACAGTCTTGCACGCCCCATACCCAGTGCAGATTTTACCTTAGAAAATACGAGCTTGTCTGCAAGATTGAACTGAAGAGCAAGGAGTCCTGAAGGTTCTTGGCCATTGTTTCGGAGTGCATTTGCTTTTCGACCGATGCCCATGGCCCAGTCTGCGATCTTTTTGCGTAAGGTGGGAGCACTTTTCAGTTTGGCAGTAACGCCAGCATAAAACTTTTCCCAAATTCGGGGCACACCAAAGAAAATAGTGGGTTGAACCTCTTTGACATTGTCTGGGACTTTTTCAATGGACTCTGCGTAATAGACAGGATATCCCATGCTGATGGGGAGGTGGAGGGAGAACATCTGCTCTGCGATGTGAGACAACGGGAGATACGAGAGGCTGCAGTCACCGGGCTGGACCTGTGCTATGAGTTGTGATTGATCCGCTGTCCAGGTAATATTCTTATGGGACAGCATCACCGCCTTGGGAGGGCCGGTTGTTCCCGATGTGTATATGAAGGTCGCCCTTTTTTCGGGGTCTAGAGCTTCAAGGCGAGATTCAAAGTCAGCGTCTTCTACTTGCTCCGCATGGGCCATGAATTCTTCCCATGTCATGACCATCTCATCATCGATGGACTCTGCGTTTTTCATCATCACAACATGTTTCAGGCCCGGAAGGTGCTCGCGTTCTGCCTTCACTTTCTCCCATTGTATCTTATTTTCCAACAACACAATGGGGGATTCTGCGTGGTCAATGATATAGCGAACTTCCTCGGAGGAGCATGTTGTATAAATCCCTGCAGGGGCGGACCCCACTGCCATACAAGCCAGATCAAAGATAGACCATTCAGGGCAGTTAAAACCAAGTATGGAGACGGTACTGTCTGGCTCAAGTCCCAGTGCGATGAGGGCCTTGCCTGCTTGTTTGACATGCTCGGCGTAGTCTTTCCAGTGGGTGTATGTCCAATCGCCCTTGACCTTCTCGTAATATGCAGGGGTGTGAGGCTGATTTTCTGCCTGAGTAAACAGGCGTTTGGGTATTGTATCTGTAGGCATTGTTAAAACCTTTTACAAGTTTTGCACTGTAGGGTTGAAGCAGGGCCTACCTTATCCATCGGGCCATGGAAGGTCAAGGACATCAACTTACTAGCACCACCACTCTTTCCGAAGAGTGACTCTCAGCTTGACAGCTTTTGTGAGAATCGATACTCTCGGTGTGGGAGCATTCTCGTGTCGTGAGGCAACTTCTCAGTACACATCGTCGATACTCTAGTCAAAGTAAAGTATGTGTTTTGCGTGAATGAATGTAACCCAACGAAAAGGATCAAACCCATGAGCAAAATTCAGGGCAGTTTTTCCCAAAGCTTTCAATCCACAGAAACGAGATCGACCAGGGGGAAGGAGAAAACCTCGGAGAAATCCTCTGCTTCTTCGGAGAAGACTTCGGAAGCCAGTGGGGAGAGTGATCTTCCTGGTGTTGGGCTTGGAGCGCAGTCAGACTTGTCCCAGGGAGGCTTTGACACCAATGAGCAGAGCAAGGGAGCCTTGGATGCGATCGAAGAGCGACAGCGCCAACTCAAAGAAGGTGGTATTGGTGAGAAACTGTTGGGCAATGTTGCTGACTCTTCCCAACGTGTCTTGCATCGCAATGTCAGTGGGGCCAATCGCAAGGCCGCTGTCTCGGGTCCCAATCGGACTTCTTCACTACAAAATGTAGAAGCCATTCAACAACGTGGTGGTACTCGTTCCGTTTCCCGTTCGTCCTGGTCTACGCAACGAGAGATTACAGGTGCCGAAGAGACAGCAGCAGTGACTCCTCGTCAAAAAGGTCCAGCAATGGATGATGATCTGCCCCGTGTGGGCTTTACCAACGAAAACAAATAGTGAGCCGTGCATAACTTAGCTATCACACAAGAAGAAGTTCTCTCTCTTCTTTACCTGCCTTTCTTTCGCACCCCCAATCAGCTTTCTCCTTTTTATCCTTTGCAGTCAGGGACTGTTGATGATGAGCAGGCCATACCTGAACAGGGTTTCCTTTATCTTCAACAGCGGGGCCTCTGGAACCCTCATGAACAAGAGCTTACCTTGCCTGCTCGCAAGCTCTTTGTTCCTGTGTTTTCCCCCTCTGCGCGGGTGATGCTCTTTCGTGGCGCATATGCGATGGCTCCTTTTCAAGAGTTTTACATTTTTAAGCGATATGTCTGTCAGTACTTTGAACAGGCTGAACCTGCATTCCGTCCAATGCAAGAAAAAAACTTGGTCGAACATCTCCGGACAATCTTTTCAGACCGTCGAACCACTCTCACAGACAACAAACTCAGCTTGTTTGAGCCCGAGTTTATTGGCTTGGTGCTGTTGACTCAGCTTCATCATCAAGGAGAACAACCTGACCTCGCTCGGTTGATTCAGTTTTATCGAGAGTCTCTGCAAGGAGAAGGGTTGGATATGCCTGTGTTGGGCAAGATCCTCTATGATGAGGCTGATCCTTCTCAAAGAGACGAAGTGATCGCCAATGCCATGGAGAGTTTGTTGGGGGAGGGGTTTGTCGAACATACAGGAAATGCTGTCCTGGCTCTCAGTCCTTTAATTGGTGACCTCTTCAAGAGAATCTACCTTACCAAAGGGATCTACATGATTCGGGAAGAGTACGATGGCGATCAAATCCTCGCGCGAGAGGCGTCGATCTTTCCTGGAGAGCAGGGCTACTTTGTGGGGCGTTGTAACTTTCATGCTCAGTTTCAAACCCGGCTGGTTCACATTGAAGATCTGGAGTGGCATGCTCTCTATCGACTTATCAATGAAATCGCTCGACA
>JALTMC010000448.1:10998-16132 GCA_027005175.1 Myxococcales bacterium | reverse complement strand
GAATTTGTAAGAAGGAGACAACTTTCCCATGAACAGAAAACTTGTTCGTTGTTGGCCCATCTTTGCATTCAGCAGCTTGTTGTGGAGCGCGATGACAGTCCCTGTTTCAGCCCAATCCTTAGAGGCGATCAAGGATCTTCACGATACCTACAACAACGCCAAGAGTGTGTATGATGACACAAAAAAACTATTTACCAACAATCAAAAGTGCAGGGAGCGGGGAGGCTCAAAAAAGATGTGTGCGGCATTGGCCTTGTTTTGCTATATGCAAGAAAAGAAGATCGGCTCGCATTACCCCTCTTTTATTTCAAAGCTACAGATCTTTGACTCTTTTAAGCTAGACTGTGGCAATGGTGTTTGTTTCCAATGTTGCTATGTTCCGAACAAAGGCTGCCATACTTCGTTTGTAGGCTATCCTGTGATCAACTGCAATTCACGATACGGTGTAGGAACAATGGCTGCCGGCCTGACTCAAATCGTCAATCCCAATGCAAAGCCAGGACAGGCTTGTATCAGCACACCACAAACTTGCGAGCACATCCCACTCTGTCATTATAAAAAAGGGAAAGATATAGGTGCTCTGGAGAAGAAACTTGCCCAGGGTGGACCTCATCCCTTGAACTGGCCCCGAAGCGTCAAGCAGAGAGCCCGTGAAGTTGCCAAAGAGTTGAGAAGTTGCTGGCGAAAGTACATCAACAACTACAGCACAGAAAAGACATCTCTTACGAGCTTGCTAGACACGATCACTGGTCGAGGTTGTGTGGAATGGCAACACAAAGTAAGCAAGATCTATCCGTTTAAATGGGATGATCCATTGTTTGCTGTCAAAGATACCAAAGGTAAAGTAAATATCGATGCCTCTCAGCTTAATGCTCTCTTGCAACTCAGCATGTTTCGACTTCTGGGAAGCGTACCCAACTTTTACAACCGGCTGGCTTCAGTGGATTCACGTGTCTGGACGGAGACATCCAAAAAAACGTACCTCTCGAAGGTAAAAGACCCAGACGCTGCTCTGCTTAGGCACATGAGTAGCCATCTTTTACGTTGTTTCAAATCCAATCAAAAGATGCAAGATTACAAACTACTAGCGATTCCACTCCCCAAAGAAAAGAAAGTTGATGAGTTCCACGGATGCACGTTGGGGAAAGCTCCTTTGGTCACTGCAACCTACACCCAAGATGGTTCTCACGGTATACGACTTATCATCCAACTTCTCGAGACGGGACAAAGAAACAGCAAGCTCCCTACCAATTTTCCAGTATTTGTGGTTTGGGGAGACGGTCACACAGAAAAGCTTCGATGGGCTCCAAACACAAAGCTCTTGTCTGCCAGTCATCAATACAGTAAAGGAGGTCGCTACTTGGTACAAACGATACTCCAGAACAATAGTGGTCTTCGTGGTTTTCATAGGATTGTTGTTGCAACACAAGCCAGCAGCTCTTCTGTTGCTCCACCCTTTGTCCCAGATATCGGAAAAGTCCACTTCGAAGATCTGACGATGCATGTCGCAACACTCACCGGAAACAGCTCCACCCGGCAGTTTCGACTCTGGTCCAGAGATGCACAAAAAAAGGAACACCTTATAGGACTCACTCCTGTCAAAGAAGTGGATCTGTTTAAGCCCACCCGCTTCACTACACTCACAGGCCATAATCCATCGGGATTCACCATTAAGACATTGGTGATAAAGACACTTTCAGTGGGTGGATTTGCAACAGGTTTACGAGAAAAATACTACACAGTAAAGCAGCTCTCCTTCGACATCTACGCCACATCAAAAAATGGATTTGTCACTCATCGCATAAAACTCACACCAACAATGTTGAAGGTATATCCTCAAGGAGGGACAACGCCACTGGCCCCATCAGCAATCCAACAAACAAGTGGTGGCCTTCTCAAGATCCCTGTGATGAAAAGAGTCAGTAACAAATGGGTGATCTACGACCGGGTTGAGATCGAGCTAACAGCTGCAATGTTCAAAGGGTTTTCCTTGCCTCCCCTCCAGTCCACGCAGACCTGGAAAGCAGGAACCAATGCAAGCTGGAAAGAGATTCGGCCTGGCTTCATCCAATTCACAGCAGTATGTGGAAACAAAATGAAAGAGCCCGGCGAAGCATGTGATGATGGAAACCGCCAGAATGGAGACCAGTGTACAGAGACTTGTCAGCTTGCTTCCCCCTCCGAGCCAGGACCTGAGCCCCGCTCAGAGCCCACAATGGAAGCCAACTCTGAGCCCCGCTCAGAGCCTACAATGGAAGCCAAGTCCGAGCCCCGCTCAGAGCCTACAATGGAAGCCAAGTCCGAGCCATCAGAAAAAGCGAAAAGAGAGCTTACAACGGAGCCAGCAGCGACTTCAGACGCAAATAAAAAGGAGGAGTTTTCGAGCCCAAAAGAAAGCGAACAAGCCTCAGCGTCCGAACCCACCATCCGAGGAGCATCCCCCGATACATCCTCACCCACAAAGGACCTGAGAGGCACAGTGGATGGCTGTAGTTGTGAATCCAGCCACTCCTCTTTTTTCACCTTTTTTTTCACGGCTCTTCTTCTCCTTCTTGGCCTCGTCCAACGTCAACGCTCGCATCACTAGAAAAGAGCCTTTATCCAAAAACACGGACTGCTGCAGTGCTCGGGTGAGCAAGCCGTATGAGCTTGTACAGACAAGTCAAGTCAGCCTTCTCACGTGAAGCTTCGATTTGACGTTTGAGGTGGAAATACACATACTCACACCGAAGCAAACGCGCAAAGGCATCGGGCACTTCTCTTCGCTTTCCTTGAACCCAGCTAAAGACACATACTCACACCGAAGCAAACGCGCAAAGAGTACCTACACACGTAGAGAACAAACAGTTTGCTCCCCTCAGAAAGAACACCAACATAGCAACAGCTTGAAACATACCAATAGAAGCGGTAATAAGCTTGAGAGTTGTTTCTCTTCAACATACCGACTTTGGGAGATCATTTCATGAAGTCAAAGGTCCTATTCATCACACTAGGTATTCTGTCGATCTCTGTTATTGTTCTGGGTGGAGCTACAGGTTTCCTTCTGTCCAGCAAGCCTCAATTTCCAAAATCAAAGATAGTTGAGGGACTTTCCTTAAATTCTGCCAGAAAGGTACGTCCTCTTTCGCCATTATGGGCCAAATTTATCGAAACACCTCCCAAAATACTGACAAACTATAACTTCATCAGCAATTGGAAAAAGTTATTGGTGAAAGAGCACGGATGGTATCGAAAGCTTCAGCAAGTCCAGCCCTATCTATCTCAATCGGAGATGGCCTACCAAGAATTTAAGAAAGCCCTTACATCAACAGGTTGTCCTCCAGCAGCAGACCTACAGCGAGAAAGATTTCCATCTTATATCTACATGGTACGTGGAACGAAGTACCTGGGACTGCGTGCTCTTTATCAAATACAACAAGGTCAACCCGATATTGCAGCGAAAGAGTTGCTGTGGGCAATGACGCGCATACAGCCTCAACTCCAGCATTGTCAGCTATCGCTGATCTTTGTCATGGTCTGGGTGGCTGTTCATGAACACTTGTTAACGTATCTCCGCTATGCCCTCACACACCCCAAACTATCTATCAGCGTTCGCAACAAAGTTCTTTTGAGATTAAAAGCATCGGAGAACCCCACATTAAACCCCATGGGAGAGGCACTTCGCTCGGAATTAGAGTTTCAGCAACATCACTTAAGGCAATTTAATGCAGGGAAGCAGCAGACCGCAAAACCAGCGTTGATGACGTGGCCCTGGTGGGACTATCAGAACACAAAAAAATTCTTACTTTATTTCTATGCACCCAAAATTCATCGAGCTTCTCTACCATTAAATGCCGATTTTTGGGAGGTCTACCCGGAAGAGAAGGCCGTACTGCGAATACAAACTCAATTTAAGAACCGAAGCAATTGGACAGAGATCTTTCAATACAACGTGGTAGGTATACGCTTCTTTGCGATAGGCATACCATCTGTAGAAAAATATATCCTGCGATGGCACCAAAGTTTGTGTGTTACTGCTGCCACAAGAGCCTGGGGTGTTCAACAGGCACAGAAATTCAAACAACTTGTCCCTCCAGATCTTGCGAAGATCACAAACCCCATCACCCACAAACCATTTGGAGATCTACGCAAACCTGTATGTAAGATCGTAAACCCTCTCACCAAAAAGACGGTGTTACGAGGAAAGAGAGTCAGCATCCAACCTCTACCTCAAGCCCATCCAACAACACCAGCAAAGTCTCTCAAAAAATAACCGTCAAAGAAAAAGCCAGCATTTGAGTCGGCGTTCCATCGCCCATAAAGCAAAGTCTCTCAAAAAATAGCCGTCATAAAAAGAGGGACACAACATTCTGAAAAGGCTCTTGCCTCAAGCAAAAAAAGCAGCCCAATGCGCTCCCAGCAGCAGGGTCTTCCGATAAAACCAATCTACTCATGACAGCAGGCCACCTTATGAAACGTGCTCGTATCCTCTATGTTGAATTCAATGAAGACAATACAGTCGGTGGTTCCCACCAAGCCATGTTTGACCTCATCACTCACCTGAATCCTGACCACTACGAACCTGTGGCAGCCTTCCGACAAGACAATATCTTTGCACAAAGACTTCACAAACTAGGCTATGAAGTACACCTCTTCCACCAACAACGGAGAGAAGAAGAGGAGCGATATACTTCAAAGTGGCGTGGGATTCGATGGTGGGGAAGATGGTCTGCATTTCGTTGGCGTCAACAGTTTCTACAAGCTCAAAAAATCGATGTGGTCCATCTCAACAACACACCCAATCAAGGCTTTACGACATGGCTACCAGCAGCTCATCAATGCAAGATCCCTTGTATCGCAAATGCCATGGGAGAGGTCGTTCCGGTAACAGGGTTCATCAAAAAACAAATGTTTCACCGTTATGATCGAGTCATCGCCATAAGCCAACATATGAGGCATGAGTGTCTTCAAGCAGGTATTCCAGATAGCCGCATCCAACTCATTTATCTGGGCGTTGACCTGAAGTCTTTTCGGAAACAGGTGACTCGAACAGCTGAATCTGTAAGAGAAGAACTTCACATACCAGCCAACAAACTGTTTGTTGTGATGGTCGCAAACATCCGGGAGTGGAAAGGACAACATGTCGTTCTGGAGG
>JALTMC010000448.1:0-10988 GCA_027005175.1 Myxococcales bacterium | reverse complement strand
TTGACAAAGAGACGTGTGACCGTTTGCAAATGGTCTTTGTCGGTGCAGTCTCGTCCGATGACGACGCATACAACACCAGACTTCAGCAACTGGTAGAAACCTACAATCTCTCTGATTGTACACAGTTCATCGGCTCTCGACGAGATATCCCAGACCTCTACAACGCTGCCGACATCGCGCTCCACGCCTCGACAACACCCGAACCCTTTGGCCTCGTGGTTCCAGAAGCGATGTCTGTAGGAACCCCTGTCATTGCAACCTCCACCGGTGGACCTGGTGAAGTACTCACTCCCTCCTCTGGCCGCACCTTCGACCCTCAACACCCCGAAAGACTCACCGCACACTTACACGCACTGATCCACGACGCTGAATTACGCAAACAACTAAGTGAAGGAGTACTTGAGCGCGTCAAAGAGTTCTCTCTTGAACGCCATGTCAAACATATGGAAGAGGTGTACCAAGACCTACTTTGACAGACTTTTTTGTTCATGGGAGGCAACAGGTTCACCACCTCCCCCCACTACTCGCCATGAAGGATGGGGTTGCCAGTCGCCATCTCCCGTCAGCAAGGGGTGCCAGAGAAACATCGATGCCCCTAGAGTATCGCATGCCTGACGACAAGCATCCAACAGCTCCAAGGGCAAGTTCCAGCCGACAAGAACCCGACGAAAAGAAACGATAGAGCCTGCATCCATAAGCTTCTGCCGAACCTGTCGTGGGCTCATATGCGACCAGTCTGTTGATCCTTCCAAATACTGCACAGTGTGCAAAACGTTGTATCCTATCCTTGTGATTCTCTGCTCTTCAACCTACTATATCACAGCGGAACGCTGTTTCTTCTTATGCAAAAGGCCACCTCCCATGACATAAGTCTGTCTATCTTGTCGGCAGTGGCAACGGCTCTTTCGTTTCTTCCTATTTAAGAGGCCACCTCCCATGATATACACGAAACCTGTTCAAAGACTTGCACGATGCGGAATGAATTGCACCAACCCCTTGAGGGACCAACGTCATTTTACGAAACCTGTTCAAAAACTTGTACGATATGGAATGATAGGATTGTCCATCCTATTGTGGTTCCCCTCGGCGGTGAAGTCGGCAACATCGCGCCCCAACCCAGCTCTCCCCTCAAGAGCCTGGAAACAAGAGGTGAGTAGAGCCTGTCGAATTGTCCCTCAACAGATCATTCAAACCCGCCCCTATCATCTACAACATGCAGGAAAAACTGTTGGATTGGTCCTAGCCAAAGCATGGGAAAAGAAGAGCCACAAGCTCTCCATTCTCTACGCGTTAACCTATCGCAGCTCTTCCAAAGGCTGGAAGCCTGGACAATGTATACAGCTCTTTAAAGAACACTGCTCTGCCAAAAATAAGCCGTACTGTGAACATCAGATTCGAGCCTCCCAACTCATAGACTTGCAAGCTCCAAACACCTCTGTCACGCCAACAAATGGCTCCTGGTTTGGACACACTGTTCTGGAGCCCACAAAACAAGCACGCTGGCCTTTGCTCTTTATTCAATCCAAGACCATCCGAGGCACAGGCAACCAACAACGTTCGCGGACACAGACGGTCATGCTCTCTCTACGCACACAACGCCCCCGACCTTTAATGAAGATACTTACAATGAAACGCTGGCCTCCCATTCTGCTCATCGGTCGCAAACAAGAACCCGTCGGACTCAGAGTACAAACACTCCAGTTTCGCTATGGCCCATACCAGCCCATCCAACTTATCACCGTCCAACTCCCTATCCCCTCTCCCTTCGACAAATGCTGCAAACCTCACAAGACATTCAAACGCTACCAACTCTCCAACCAGGGCTTCAGCCAAGTCCATAGCCTTTAAGACAAGTAAAGGCTATTTTTGCAACATCCCAACGCAGAGTTCAGCTATTTTTGTAACGTTAGGCTCAGATATCTGAGGAGTTTTCGTGCGATACGAACAGAGATACAAAGGATTGAAGAGAAAAGGTTTATGATCTCAAGAAAGTAGATAGATACATTTTGATGGTATATTCTTTGCTTGGGAGACAACCGCCAAGAAGGTCCGGTGAATTGAGATGTATATGAAACGGAGGAGTGTAGAGATGAAAACAAACAGAAAACGACAAAGACGTCACATTGTGAGGTGGCTTGTTTTGTTCGGCCTGACAGGATGGTTGTTGAGCGCATGTAGCGGCTCACCAAAGATCCCAGGTCCGGGTGAAACTCTCAACCCCGGCCCTCAGAAAGGGCAGACGGACTTCGAGACCACAGAGCAAGGCGGTGGTTCACTCAACAGTTTTGGTGAACGCTCTGATGGTACAGCCAATGCAGGTTCAGCCCCTCCCTCTTCTCCTAGTGGCGCAACCAAACAAGGTGCTCCTTCGGGCAGAACAGGAACCGTGGAAGAAGCTGACCTCTACCGGGTGCAAGGTAATCTCCTGTTTTATCTCAATACCTACAAAGGTCTAACCCTGTTCGATCTCAAAGATCCAAAGAACCCCAAGAAGCTTTACAATTTGCCAGTGTATGGCTACCCCATCGAGATGTTTATCGATGGTAAGATCGCATACGCTTTGGTTCGAGACGCTCTGTATTTGCTGCGAGTCAACGGTAAGTTTCAGTTTACACGCCGCTATGTGTCGCAGATGGTAACCATCGACATTAGCAACCCCAACAAGCCGAAGGTCCTGCAACGTTTTGACATCAAAGGGAAGCTCCGCGAAGGAGTCTCTCGCAAGATCGACAATACCATCTATGTTGTCTCCTACACACCACGCTCCTACTACTGGGGCTGGTCGTACCAACGCAGAACGCAACCCACAGAACAAGCCACCGTTTACTCTTTTAATGTTGCGAACCCCAAGGCTGTTCGAGAAGTGCAGCACATCGATCTGATCAAAGTGAAGCTTGGCACAAACAGCGGCAGCAGCAGCGGTAGCGGTGGCGGTGTTGTTGCTCCAGGAGGCGGGGTTCCAGCTCCATCCCCCGATGAACCCAGCACTCGAATCTCCGGCTCCCGTAGATTTAATGGCGTCACCATCTCAGCAACAGCCAACACTCTGCTCGTTGGAGAACGTTGGTATGTATCCAAGTCAACCAACAACGGCTCCCGTTGTGGCTCCTATGAAAGCTACCAAGAGCTTGTGATGCAAGTGGTCGATATCAGCGATACGACAGGTAAGATCAACGTCCACACCAAATTCACCGTTCGTGGCGACCTGACAGACCAGTTCAAGCAGACCTACATCTACGACGAAAAGACCAAAAAAGGGACATACTTCGGGATCTTCCGCCGCACCGAATGGAATTCTTCCAATTGTCGGGGAGAGCGCGTTGTTAAGAATACTCTGATCTCTGTCGATATCAGTGATGGAAAGAACCCCAAAGTCCTTGATGAACTCGCCTTTGGCAAACCCGGTGAAACTGTTCGTGGAAGCTTGTTTGACCGCAAGCGAGGTGTGGTTTATGCCATCACAGCCCGTCAGATGGATCCTCTCTATGCTATCGACATCAAAGACCCAAGCAAACTTAAGGTACTCAGTGCTGTGGATGGTCTCAGTGGTGACATCAACCTCTTCCGCTTCATCAAAGATCGCAAATTCCTACTCGCTATTGGACGAGATAACTCCGGCTCCTGCTCGGGCTTTGGAACCGATCGTGTGGGAACCAAGCTCGCTGTCAGCATTATCGATGTCCAGGACGTGAGTAAGGTCCGCCTAGTCCAGCGAAAATGTATCAGTGTGGAAGGTGCCAAGTGGTCACGCTCAGCGGTCAACTTCAATCTAGACCAAGCCCATAAGATGATCGGTATGTACAGCGACAGCGATGGAACCAACCTACTGACGGTTCCTGTGAGCTATTATGTGCGTAACAAAGACAACCGCTTTCGTTGGTGGTGGTATGAATACAAGAGTGCTATCGGTATTATCAAGTGGGACCTCAGCAAGTACGATCCCAAGAAAAGCCACAAAGAGCAGAATGTCTTGGAAAATGTGGCGACCATGATTCATCCCAAAGGTGCTGTCAAACGAACCATCATCTTCAAGATGGACCAAGATGGAAAAAAGAAGCGTCTTGTGGCCAACCTATCTGACACACATATGTCACTCATCGACCTCGACAACCTCAAGTCTCCGACGCTCCTCTCCACCTATGAGATCGCACCTTATATCCGGTCGATTTATCGATTTGGCAACTATGCGGTAGAGCAGGTCAACCTGGGTCGCAACTACGACCAGTACAATGAATTCCGAGTCAAAAAACTTGGAACAGGCGATATCAACGACACCAAAACGGTGACCAACTTCTTTGTCGGTCAGATTCGTCAAGTCATGAAAGTTGGAAAGCTCCTGTTACTCTTCCGTTATAAGATGCTCACACGCAACGAAGGCGGGAAAGAGTACATCTCCTACGATGTTCAGAAAAGTGAGCTTCTGGTGATTGATATGACCAACCCCGCCAAGCCTCAAGTGCGTGGGAATCTAGAAGTCACGTTCCCATTTATCCCCTACTATCGATTTGTCTGTGGCCTCTCTCCTGCCATGGAGTTCAGTCGCTACGGATACTACGGATACTACAGTGGCAACAATGATCGTTGGGTTGTCACAGAGACAGGCATCGCAAGCCTCATCTACTACTACGATCGAACAGCACGCAAAAGTAAAATGCAGATGGTGTTCATTGATCTGAGCAACCCTGACAAACCAACATTCACCCAACAAGAGATGCCAACCCGTCAGCAATACAACAAGCTTGTCAAGCTCGACGACAAGACCTTTTACCTGACTTTGCGCAAACCCTCTCGCACCGTAAAAGTAGAAAACTATACCTTTACGATCTACAAGTACTACGCTCAACCTTGGTATCGACAAGGCAAAAGCTGGAAAGCAGGCTCCTTGATCAATATTCCCGGCAATCTTCTACGTGCTTTCCGCGATGGTCAAAAGGTGAAGTTCCTCACCCGTGACACCGGATATATCCGTCACAAAGTAGCCAATCAAAACTACTACCGCTACCAGAATATCTTCCGCTTCTACCTGCTGGTCCAAGATGGAAATCGCGCTCGTTTGCAAGATTTCAAAAGCTTCACCAGTTGGAACCTTCGAGGAATGTTACTCGATGGAAGCCGTCTCTATATGATGGGAGGTCGAGACTGGTACTATGCAAGTACACACAAGAATGAAAAAGACCTGCAGAGCGACCACCTGTTTATCTACGACCTCTCAGGCTCTACATTCAAACAGCTCGTTGTGGCCAAAACTTTGACCTACAATATCCAGTTGATGGGTATTTACAAACAGCGATTGTTCTTAAACCTGAGCGGTGATGGCGTCCTTGTTGTTGATGTTCGCAATGCCTCGAAACCCAAAGGCCTTCACTTCGAACGCACCCTCGGATGGCTCACACACGTCGAGTTCTCCGGTGACAAAGCCCTACTCGCCGCCGGTCACTTCGGCGTCTACGAACTCGACCTCAACCAAACCACCATCCCCGCCCTCTAGCACCTTGGAATGTTGGTCTTCACCCTCTTTATGACCCCTCGCACTCAAGTACGAGGTTGGAAAGCCAAAGAAGATATAGCCTGGGTATAAGCCCCGAGGCGGGGCTGGACAACTGGAATGCAGTGATTCCTTCCTCCCCATTCGTGTTTTATTCGTGCCATTCGTGGATCTCAAATAGAAGCATTGGTAGGTTTATAGTAGAATAACCTAGTCCACCAGACTTGATTTGTTTATGGTGGAAGAGGAAGGACCGGAAGCATGGGCAATAGAAAGGACGTACCTCTCCCGATTCATCCATGTGAGACATGGACGACCTTCCGATAGCTACAGAGGGATGAGCAGAAGCTCGCATTTTTTTACAGCCCAACGAATCGAAATGCGGCCTACTTCATATCTCTGCTAGCCCTCCCATGACGCTCAGGTCAACGAACTGTTCAACCATCTTTCCTATCCAGCGCAGCCATTGTTTCCATTCCCACTTTTTCATTCGCTTGTTGCTCAGCACTTGATGTCTCAGCCATAGCACCATGTTCAGAGCCAACAATCGCAACAAACTGAGGACCAGCAAAGCTTCTCCCTGCCAGAAGTACAATTTCGCCATTATATTGTTCCCCATTGTGTGGCAAGATGTTATGCCCATCAACCTTTATCTCAGGCAATGAAGCGTACAAGACAGAATTTGTCGCTTGTGACAAGCCTATCATGACATAAGTATTACTACAACAAACACCCATCACAAAGATATGATATAGAGAAGATATTCAATGTTTCAGAACACAATGGATATCACAAAGCGAGAGAATGATGAGAAAAAGCCAGATCCTTGCTCTTTGTTTATGTCTTGGAAGCCTACTGACAACTCCAGAGATCTCCTCAGCCCAAGAGGTGTATGAAGTGACCATCGCTGGAGCTAAGATCTTGCCAACCAAAGCGTCGGGAAAGCTTTGGGATCTTGGTTGTCTTTTCAAACGCAAGATGTTTCGTAAACTGACCCAACGCTTGATGGCAAAGACCTATACCACGCCTTTCTGGGAGACAGCGATTTCAACAGTCGGCTTAAAGTGGAGCAAAGGACCAACTTGTATGCCTGATCCCTTCGCGATGGTCAAGCTCGCTGGCAAGATCATTCTAAAGACCAAAAAAAGAAAGAACACCCTCTCCCCCACATGGGAAAAGTCAGCAACTCTCAAGCTCTCTCGCAACTCCTACCTGGAAATTTATGTGTATGACAGAGATCTCAGATCCCACGATTTGATTGGCTCTCACACCATCACAAGCCTCTCCAAGCGACATCTCATGATGGGAGGTGTGATATCCTTGCGATTTGGTCGTGTGTATCATCTCAGGCTTGGTATCAAACCTGTGAGCCCAGTGACACCAAAGCAAGTGATTGGCTCCTACCAGATGGATAAAGCCACCACTCTTGCGTTGATGCAGCACAACCTCAAGAGAATGTCACTCCAACAAAGACAGCGAGCTATCACAGAGATACAGTCGATGAAGGTTTCTCTGAAGCTAACAGCCAACTTGCAAATGAGAATGAATATCGAAGCCCGCCCTGGCGGCCAGTCTATCCGACGAAAGATAGAAGGACGTTGGGAAATCCAGGGATACAAGCTTCTCCTTCAAAACAAAAACAGCAAAGGAAGAAGAGGCAATCGATGCCGATACCTCTACCATCGCTTGATCTGTACTTGGTGGAATAAGCCACTCGTTCTCCGCAAAAAGAAATAAGAACTCCTACGGCACTTTTCCAATATTGCCTCATGGTGGAATAAGCCACTCGTTCTCCACAAGCACAAATGCAGATGCAAAGCAGCACGGTCATATGCGTCATCAGCATGTATCCAATCGCCTTCGCTCTCCACAAGCATGAATGCAGATACAAAGCAACCCAAATCGAAGCGCCAAAAGCAGCTCTCCAGCGTTTTCCACAAGCACGAATGCAGATGCAAAACAACGATATGATGGCCCCTTCCCTCATGATGGGATAAACGTACTCATTCTCCGTAAAAAGAAAGAGCTTACGTTGGAAGGCTTCCAAGGTCGCATGGGATGGGCGAGGGTGTTATCTTTGACAAGTTTGTAGGCAGGAAGACAAGAGGGACTTATCGTTGAGCAGGTTTGGTCACTGCGGGAGCTGCTTTAACTGGAGCTACTTTTGCTGGAACTTCTTTGAGCTTGGCTGCGATGAGTGCTTCTGCGGCTGCATTGGCTGCCACTTGTGCTGCTTTGGCGGCTGCTTCTGTTGCAACAGCACGTCGGCTGGCTGCGGCTGCTGCTGCGTTAGCACGTTTGGCAACGGCGGCGGCTGCTGCCGCTGCTTTTTTGGCGGCTGCCGCAACCGCTGCTGCAACCCGTGCCTTTTTGGCTGCGACTGCGGCTGTTTCTTTCAGACTAAGCTTCTTGGGCTTCGCAACAGCAACACGAACTTTGGGCTTTGCAGCAACACGAACTTTGGGCTTTGCAACAGCAACAATCACAGCATTTTCAGAAACTTTATCAAAGAACATCGTTTCTTTTTTACGACGACTTGTATTGACACAAGCCAATCGTTTACCACCATTCAGGATACTGCAACGAAGAGCCTGGTTTCTGCGGGGGCGACGACGACGACGACGTGCGTTTGCCTGAGGCTTCACATTAATTAGAACAGTGTTACCTGATGTTTTCCAGGAACCCAAACTGTTTTGAATACGAGGACGACCAAACATCACCATCTTCATCGACATGCTGGCACGACCGTCTTTGGCAAGAGCGATGTTCATTTTCATGCCCTTAATCATTGCGATCATCATGCCGGCAAACCCACGGCGCTTGGGTGGCATCTTCGCGATTCGTGCTTGCATTTTTGCGAGCAATGGTTTCTTATCCAAAGCATAGGTACCAGCGGAGCCAGCACTGGCCCAAGAGGACCACATCATGCCACAGATGAGAAGGGTCAGAGTCAAGCTTTTCTTCATAGTATCTCCTCAAAAAAACAAAAAAGGTTTCAGCTCAATATCAAGAAAGAATGAGATCCGGATATTTACTGTAAATGTTGTCTGTCAGGCGTTCTATGCCTGTCAAACGTGACCAAGGTACAAAATCATCTTTGTAGAGTCAACCTGTATCCCTGAAATTTTCCATAAGAACAACTCATAGTATGCTACACATCGAGTGACAAAGCCGATATTTCAGAAGAGAGCCAGAATCTTCTACAAATTCTCCACCTTTTCCGATAATGTTAACCTTGGCTTGAAAAAGAGCAGCAGGAACCCAAAGGAGAGAGTTCTGATGAGTCAATCCACAGCTACAGTAAGCTCAAAGCACTGGAGTACTGCGAATATTCCCGATCAAGAAGGAAAAGTTGTTGTTGTGACAGGAGCCAACAGTGGCCTTGGCTTTGAGACCTCGCGAGAGCTGACTCGAAAGGGAGCCCATGTGGTCATGGGTTGTCGTACAGAGAGCAAAGCCCTCGCAGCCATCAAAGAAATTCACAGTGAGCAGCCCGACGCCTCCCTTGAGTTTATTCCCCTCGACTTGGCGAGTTTGGACTCGATTCAAAGATTTGCCGAAGGGTTCTTGAAGAGTCACTCGAAGCTACATATCCTATGCAACAATGCTGGTGTCATGGCACTGCCTTATACAAAGACCGCCGATGGTTTTGAGATGCAGATTGGAACCAACCACTTTGGACACTTCGCCCTCACCGGACAGCTACTTCCAACGATTCTCACAACGCCAGGATCACGCATAGTCAATGTCAGCAGCCTCGCTCACAAAGGCGGTAGAATTCGTTTTCACGACATCCATTGGGAAAAACGTTACTCCAAGTGGCTCTCCTATTGTCAAAGCAAGCTGGCCAATCTGTTGTTCACCTATGAATTGCAGCGTAAGCTCGAAGCCGTTGACGCAGATACCATCTGTGTGGCCTGTCATCCGGGTTATACCTCGACAAACTTACAAATGGCGGCCCCTCGTATGAAGGGCTCCAGATGGGGTGAAATCATATGGAGTTTATGGAATCGAATGTTTGCCCAACGTGTCAGTCAAGGAGCACTTACCAATCTCTATGCCTCCACAGCACCCGAGGTGAACGGCGGTGACTACATCGGACCACGTGGGTTCCAAGAGTTGGCAGGGGCCCCCACCAAAGTCCGCTCCAGCCGACGTTCCCACAACAAGGAGGATGCCCAAAAACTCTGGGAGTTGTCCGTCAAAGCCACAGGAATCACCTACGAAGCTTTGAGCTGAAAGCCCCTGTCTGGAAGAGACACGAGTCAACAGCAGAAAATGAGATCCCCAAGAGAACCAGTCGAAGGACAAGCCCCAAGAGAGGAAAAAAAGATGAGCCAACTTAACGTAACCTTGTTTCCACAGCTCGCAGACAACTATGTCTACATCCTACAATGCCAGGAAACGGGAGAGGTCGCACTCGTTGATTGCCCCGATGCTGAGCCGATGTTTGCCAAACTCGAAGAACTCAACCTGGCCCCAAGCGCGATCTGGCTTACTCACCATCATTGGGATCATATCAACGGAACATCCGACCTAGTCAAGCGTTGGCCCAACTTAACCGTCTACGCCTATGAGGGAGATAGCCACCGAATTGACAAGGTAACAAACTGGCTCAAAGAAGGGGACAAAGTAAGGCTGGGCAACTGTGAAGCCGAAGTCATCTTTACCCCGGGTCATACCCTCGGACACATCGCCTACCACTTTGCAGATTCCAATGTCTTGCTATGTGGTGACACCATGTTTGCTGCGGGTTGTGGTCGCGTTTTTGAAGGGACCTTTCCCCAAATGCATGAATCACTCCAAAAACTCGGCGCGTTACCTCCCAAAACCAAAGTCTACTGTGGTCACGAATACACCGCATCCAACGTCCGTTTTGCACTCTCGGTTGACCCCAACAATGAAGCCCTGCAACAGTTCCAAAGCGAAGTCACCACCGCCCGGGCCAACAACCAGCCCACCATCCCCACTACACTTGCACTCGAATGGAAGGTCAACCCCTTCTTACGCGTGGGCAACCCTGCGATCCAACAAGCGGCCAAAGCCTCCGGTGCCGATATATCCGATCCCGCCGCTGTCTTCGAAGCCATCCGACGACAAAAAGATAACTTCTAATCAGGCGCCATCTCTTGCTATCTCTTGCTATCTCTTGCTATCTCTTGCTATCTCTTCGCTTTGACGAGCCGTTCTGCAGCGACTTGCAGCACCTCATCTTTCTTGCAGAACGCAAAGCGCGCGAGATGATGAGCCAGGTGTTTGTGCTCAGGAGAGTAGAAATAAGAGGGTGGAATCGCAACAACACCCACCTCCGTAGCCAGATAACGGCAAAAGCTCTCATCGTCCTCGAATCCCCATGCACTCGTATCTGCGATCACAAAATAAGTCCCCTCAGGAACAAGTGGACGTAACCCTGCCGCGTTTAAAGCATCAACCAGAAAGTCACGTTTCTTTTGATAGCTCTGTGTCAACTCCGTGTAATAATCATTGTTGGCCGACTCAGTAA
>JALTMC010000447.1 GCA_027005175.1 Myxococcales bacterium | reverse complement strand
ACCAGCCCCCCCCCTTTCTGCCCCCCCAAACCTCCATTGCCCCGAACACTCAGACCTCTGTCCCACCTCCGGGAGTGCTGAGTATGGATACCCATGTAGAGAGAAGGCCGTCTACACCGGATTCTCCGTTTGTAGCCGTGACATCAGGGGCTCGTGATATCTCCTCGATACAAGAGATAGGTTATAGTCCCAGTGAGTCAACCACAGTAGATGGTGGCGCGATGCGTTCATTGCGTGCCTCAATGGAAGAAAAGAAAGGAGAGCCTGCTCTGGTACCACAATCTCCCCCCGATGGTCCTCCACCACGACCCAAAGCTCCACCGACCCAAAGCCGCAGCAGCGGATTTACAGGTCGGTTCAAAAAATATTCACCTCCAAGTCAGGAGTTTGGTGCTTCCTCAGAAAAGGAAGAAGGTCCTGCAACTCTGATGACAGAGGGAGAATGGGCTGATATACGCTCCAAACCACCTGCGTCTCCAACAGGACTTTCAGAGTCTCCACCGGGTGCAGCCTTTGAGAGCAAGCCCCTGTCACCTCCTCCACACTCCGCTGCTCCCAAAGTGGGCACAGAGTTGGTGTTGGACGAGGATGACGATGCCACTCTGATGGCAGCCCCAGGTAGCCTGAACATCCCAACAAGTCCTCCTCAAGGGCATCCGTCGCGAGGCAGTAATCCGTTCTCGCCAATGCACTCCTTTGATGACGATGACGACGATGCAGCCACCATGCTGGCACTTCCTGGAGCCCTGGTCATTCCCGAAGCTCCCCCGGGATATGCTCCCACGTCTTCTTCTTTGGCATCACCGCCTTCCAACATGGAGCCACCCACACAAGCCCCCTCAACACCCGCTCCTTCCACTCATGACCTTGGTGTGGATATAGCGAAGCCACTGGATGTCGCCCCCACTGTCATGAACTCTCAAGACTGGTCTCCACGCACGGTCTCGGATGGAGAGTTCCCAACCCAGCAGAGAAAGAATCAAGCATTGGATAATGCGGTGTTATCGTTTCAAGCAGATGACGATGACGACGAAGCCACCATGATGCAGCTCCCCACAGCTGACGGACTCAACCCTCTGACCTTTGGGTTGCAACCGAAGCAGGGTATGGCCCCTCCCCTTCCAGCCGTCACTTCGAGAAGCTCAACCCAACTGGACGGCGGATATCACTACAGCCGAGACTCAGCACCTGCTCCACGCACACAACAAGAAGCGGAGCAAACGCCCGTTGCAGACTCTTTGTTTTCTGCGACACCAGCAGGCTTTAATCCTGCCCAACCTCTCACACCACCTGTCCCCGATTATCCTCTTGAAAGAGAGCCTTCTGGGGTAGCGACAACACCGGATCCCATTGCCTATGAGAGCCTAGAGGCTCAACAGCCAGCCCCTTCCTTCATCCAACCCAAGCGAAGCCAAAGCTGGCTCATCCCAATCCTACTCCTTCTGCTTCTAGGAGGAGGCTCCGCTGCCAGTGTTGTCGTGTTGGGTTGGCCCCCCTGGAAGGGACTCATCTCCAAAAACAACGCAAACACGAAAGCTCGCAATCGTGTCAAAGCTCGCAATCGTGTCAAAGCTCGCAATCGCTCCCTCGATGGTATTGTGCTCAACCCCAATGCGGCGAAAAAGGGGCAACCTCTCCGAGAGCTTCCCCCAGTGGATGGAGACAAGCCAGTCCGCGAATCACCCGTTGCTGGTAGAGAAGCACCGCTTCGGGAGTTGCCTCCTATCAACAGGGAGACACCAGTACGAGAGACCCCTCCAGCCAAACGCGATGAGACGATCGAGACGATCGTTGAAGAACCCCCGGTTGCCCGGCGTGTTGTGGTTCGAAAAAAGACCCGACGGCGACGGCGACGACGTCGGAGGAGCAGACGGCGACGAAACGTGAAACGACGAAGACGCAAAGTACGACGACGTAAAAAGCCAGAACGTAGACGTATCAAGGTGGCCTCTATTTCAGGCAGCGCCTCAGGCGTTCGGATTTCGATTCAACCTCGATGTTCTGTGTACAAGGGCCATCGAAAGTTGGGCAGTTCTTATCCTCCTCGGACCTTGAACCTTCCTCCTGGTAACCACAGGTTGCGTTGTGTGAATCGCCGCAAAAAGATCATCCATAATTTCTCTTTGCTCGTGATGCAAGGACAACCCACACGGTACACTCGCAAGCTCAGCCCGGGCCGAGTGTTGATTCGCTCCCGCCCTTGGGCCACGATTTACATCCGGGGCTTAGGTAAGGTGGGCAAGACAGGAAAAACGCTCACCATCTATGAGGGTCGATACAAAGTGACCTTGTACAAAGAAGGAAGTATGTTGCCCACACCAGGTAACCGTCAATCGCTGTCACTGGTTGTTCGCCCACGCAAGACTTCAAAGCCAGCACTCATCGTCTTTCCAGTGCTTGACGATGATTAAACAGAATCCAGTTGTTCCCAGCCAGAAAGCTCCTCGTGGTTGTGGATGGTTTGAAGGAGTAGAGTGTATATGCAAGAGTTGATTCAAAGCCTTCCAGCTCCAATTCAAAACTATATCAAAGCAGAAACCCCTGCTTCGATGAAGATGATGGCAGCCTCTGGCCGCCTGCCTTTGCCCCCACAACAGATGGGGATCGTTCTCTACGCACTGGCTCATGATCCCAACCAACAGATCGCACAGAAAGCACTGGAAAGCCTCCGTGAGCAGCCCCATAGCATTTTAGAACCTGTACTCAACCACCCAAAAGCTGATCCAGCCTTGCTTCACTTCTTTGCCTATTATTTTTCTCATGACGCCAAGGTTCTGGAAACAGTAATCCGCAGCCAACACACTCCTGCCGAGATTTTGGCGCAACTTGCGCTGCAAGTCCAAGAACCTCTTCTGGGCCTTATCGTTCAGAACCAGGCACGACATATCGAGTCACATGAGATCCTTCAAAATCTTCTCAAGAATCCAGAGACCACCGGCTCTCAGCGCACTCGACTGCTTGAATTTGCATTGCGAGAGAAGATTGAAACGGGATATAGCCTCGAAGAGCTAAGCCGCTACATTCATCCTGAGCTTCTCTATGAGTTGTTCCCCAAAGAAGAAGTCAAAGCAGCTTCTGCTGCTGTAGAAGAAACCTTTGAAGAATCTGTTGTTGAGGCGATGACAGACTTTGTTCCTCCAGAATTCTTCGACGAAGAATCGCTGGGGGAGCCGGAAGAAGAGAAAAAGCTCACAATCGAACAACAAGTCCTACAGATGTCGATCACAGAAAAGATTGTTGCAGCAAGTCGGGGAAACAAACAGATCCGAGGGATGCTTATCCGTGCGGGAAATCGATTGATCAGTACCGCAGTCCTCACCAATCCCAGGCTCACTGAGGGAGAGGTGATCAAGTTTGCAGGCAACAAAGGCATCAGCGAAGATGTCATCCGAACCATCACCCGAAACCGAGAGTGGATGAAACTCTACGCTGTCAAAGTCAATCTTGTTGGTAATCCCAAATGCCCCATCATGATCGCACTCCGACTCCTCAACCACCTCCGCCTTCACGATCTACGTCAACTCTGCTACAACAAAAACATCCCTAGCACCGTCGCGGTGAATGCCAAAAAACTCGCCAAAGCGCGAAGGAACTAGGCGCATCAAAGCTTCTATCTTCTTGTTCATTTCGATTTTGTATGTCATACTCAACGCCCAGCCTGCCCGATTTATTGTTGAGGTGATAAAGTGATGCGTCTTTTCACTTATGGTGTCGCTATTTCTGCATTCTCTTCACTGTTTCTCTCTGTGTTCTCGCTTGGTGGATGCACAAGCCAACAACGATGTTTTGTGCATCAAGATTGTCCTGTTGGGCAGCGCTGTTTCTCGCAACAATGTGTTCCTGGGTGCAGTGCTGACAGAGGCTGCACAGGCGACGAAGTATGCAACCCCACGTCGCGGTCTTGTGAAGCAAAAGCAGAGTGCAAGATAGGCGACATCCGGCCTTGTTATCCGTTTCAACCTTCAACACAAAACAAGGGCTCTTGTCGAGCAGGCCAACAGGCATGTCGCAGCAACAAAAAATGGAGTGGTTGTATCGGTGCGATTGGGCCACAAAAGGAAAAGTGCAACCAAAAGGATGATGACTGCGATGGCAGAGTTGACGAAAATACAAAAGGTTGCAGTTGCCGGAGTGCAAAGGATTGTCCGAGTGCTCGACCGACCTGTCAGGGAGGCAACTGTGTTAAGCTTTGTACAAGTCATAAAGATTGTCTTGCCGGCTCACTTTGCAAGGGAGGAAAGTGCGAGACTTGCCAAGAAGTAAAGCTGGAAACGTGCAACAACCTGGACGATGATTGTGACGGTCAAATTGACAACATCACACAGCGATGCGCTGTTGCACCAGGGCAAAAATGTCCAGGGACGAAAATTTGTAAAAATGGGATATGGGGAACATGTTTTGAAAACACCCCACAGGCAGAGATCTGTGACGGCGAAGACAATGACTGTGATGGAAAGATCGACAACAAGTCAGAGTGCTGTGTTCGACCTGATGTGTTTCTTGTGCTTGATTTGTCCAACAGTATGAACTGGGGGTTGGATGGTACTCGCAAC